>JANNAY010001649.1:0-8604 GCA_031384945.1 Deltaproteobacteria bacterium | reverse complement strand
CCGATGCCTTTGCTGCCACCAGCAGCGCCAACGCCGACGCCAGCGCCGCTGCCAACGCCGTTGTCTGCGCCGTGGCGTACGCGGCGTACAGACCACGGAGGGCTGCCGCGACGACGATCACGGCGACCAGCGGCTGGGCGCGCGCCTCATGGAACAACACATCGAGCGCGCTCGTCGTCGCGCCGCCCTTGATCGACGACATCGACAGCGCGCCGCCGTAGTCGAAGCGCAGGGCGTGGCCGAAGACATCGTTGAGGCTGCGCAGCTCGCCCCATCCGGGCCACGGTGTGCGCGCTGACACGGTCAGCGTCGCGTAGAGCGCGACAAAGACGACGACGAAGCTGACGGCGGCGACGACGAAGGTCGGGCCGCGTCGGCGGCTGCGCTGCAGCAGCCGGCCCATCGCGAGCAAGAAGAACGGCGCCGCGAGGATCGTGATCGGGTGCGATGCCGCCGCCGCGCCGACGAGCGCTCCCAACGTCGCCGCCGGCGCCAGCGACGACGACGACGACGACGGCGACGACGACGGCGATGGCGAGGTGGCGACAGCGAAGAGCACGAGCGCGGCGAGCAGCGCGTGGGCGACGGCGAAGACCTCGGGCTGCACCGCCAACGCCCACGCCGGGGAGAGGGCGAAGACGACGCCAGCGACGACGCGGGGGGCGAAGCGCGCGCGGTCTTGTGTCGGTGCCAGCAGGCCGGCAGCCTCGGCGACGCAGACGACGGCGACACCGTGGGCGACGGCGGCCAGCAGCGACAGCCGCCACGCGATCGTGAAGAGCGGCAGCTGTGCGAAGACGCGGTCGAGCAGGGCCTGCAGCGGAAAACCGGGCGGGTGCAGCGCACCGCCGGAGGCGACGGCGCCGACGAGCTCGAGCCCATCGCCGTTCAACGGCGCCGTCGCCAGCAGCGGCACGCACAACGCGAACGCGAAGACGCCGGTCGCGAGCGAGACGAGGCGAGCGCGGCGTTCGACGGCGAAAGTCACGTCGCAGACACTGTCACCGCGTCGCCGACGCCAGCAAGCGCGTCAGCCCTTCACGCACATCACCTGCTTCAACGTGTGCACGATCTCGACGAGGTCAGACTGCGCCGCCATGACGGCGTCGATGTCTTTGTAGGCCCGCGGGCTCTCGTCGATCACGTCTTTGTCTTTGCGGCACTCGACGCCTTCGGTGGCCTTTTTGTGCTCGGCCAACGTGATCTGCTTCTTCGCCTCGGTGCGCGACATCGTGCGGCCGGCGCCGTGCGAGCACGAGCAAAATGAATCGGCGTTTCCCTTGCCTTTCACGATAAAAGATTTCGCCCCCATCGATCCAGGAATAATACCATAGTCTCCGTAGCCGGCGCGTACAGCGCCTTTGCGGGTGACGAGAACCTCTTCGCCGAAGTGCGACTCTTGTGCGACGTAGTTGTGGTGACAGTTCACCACCAATTTATCGGTGGTGAATTTAGGGATGCCCTTCTGCTTCTGCAGTGCGTTGATCGTCGCCTTCATCATGACCGCGCGGTTCGCCTTGGCGAAGTCTTGTGCCCACGACAGCGCGAAGACGTAGTCGTCGTAGTCGACGGTGCCTGCGTCGAGCCAGGCGAGGTTGTCGTCTTTCAGCTTGCGGTCGTGCTTGCGCATTTCGTTCTTCGCCTTCTCGATGAAGAGCGAGCCGATGGCGTTGCCGACGCCGCGCGAGCCGGAGTGCAACATCACCCACACCGACTGCGCCTCGTCGACGCAGACCTCGACGAAGTGGTTGCCGCCGCCGAGGGTGCCAAGGTGGTTTCGGTTGTTGGTGCGGCCGAGGCGCGGCTCTTTCTCGGTCAGCACCGTGAAGCGCTCGGCGAGGTCGCCCCAAGCGTTGTCGATGCTCTCGGGGACGTCGCCCCAGGCGCCCTGGTCGCGCTGGCCGCCGTTGTCGCTGCGCCCGTGGGGCACTGCTTTTTCGACCGCCGTGCGCAGCTGCGCCAACGACGACGGCAAATCTGACGCCGTCAGCGACGTCTGCACCGCCATCATGCCGCAGCCGATGTCGACGCCGACCGCGGCGGGGACGATGGCGCCTTTGGTGGCGATGACGCTGCCGACGGTGGCGCCGATGCCGAAGTGAACGTCGGGCATCGCTGCGACGTGCTGGAAGATGAACGGCAACGTCGCCGTGTGCTCCAGCTGCTTCCACGCCGAAATGTCGACGGGGACGCCGCGGGTCCAGCTCTTGATGGGCGCGCCGCCCTCGGGGTGGCGCTCGTCGTAGTGGTTCTCGGTCATGCATCGCCTCTGGCGTGGTGAGGCCGCGTCGACGTCACGCGCGGTCGGAAGATTCAATCACAGTGCGAGCGAGGCTCACGAGTGCAGCGCCGTCCACAGCTGCTCGGCCGACATCTTCGGCGAACCCAGCGCTCTTTGTTCGGCCGCATGCACGAGCTCGACGATGCGGGCCGACAGCGGCGCCGTCGTGGCCGCCTTCGCGGCCAGCCGCACGATCTCGCCGTTGAGCTCGTCGACCTCGGTGAGGCGACGGCGCTGCAGGTCTTCCCACATCGATGAGCGCGCCTCGGGGTCGATCTGGATCTGCGCGCGCGCCAGCACTTTCACCAGCGGCGTCGGCAACGACAGCAGCAGCGGAAACAACGACGGCGGCAGCGGCCCCAGCTTCTTTGGCTTCACGCCCGCGGCTTTGAAGACGGCGATGGCCTCGGCCATGACCGCGCCGACGATCTTGCGGTAGCGCTCTTCAAAGATGAGCTGCACGGTGGGCGCGTCGGTGAGCGCGCTGACCGCGTTGTTCAAGTTCATCACGAGCTTTGACCACTGCACGCCTGCAATGTCGTCGCTGACGAGCACGTCGAAGCCGGCTGTGCGCAAGTTGCCGTACAGCGCTTTTTCGATGTCGCCGCCGCTTTCTTCGACGGCGATGAGGCCGGTCGTCGTCTTTCTGAAGCGGCCGCCGCCCTCGGTGACGACGTTGAAGCCCACCACACCGCCGAGCACGCGTTGCTGGGCGCCGCTGATGTGCGCGCGCAGCCGGGCGGGGTTGCCCATGCCGTTTTGCAAGCTGACGACGACGGCGGGGGCGCCCGCTGCGCCTTCGCCGAGCACCCGCTTCAATTGTTGAGCGACCTCGTCGGTCTGTCCGCTCTTCACGCAGACGAGCACGATGTCGCAGCCCTTGAGCGCCAACGCCGACGTCGCCGTCTTGACCTTCACCGTGGCGCTGCCGGCGTTGTCGACGACGGTGAGGCCCTTGTCGTCGATCTCTTTCATCGCTGCCGGCCGGCCGATCAGCACGACCTCGTCGGTCGGCACCGCGTGCGCCCAGCGTCCGCCGACGCAGCAGCCGATGGCGCCGGCCCCCATCACTCCGACCTTCATCGCGCATCTCTCGTGGTCATGACGGTGCTTCTATCGCTATGACGGGGCGTCGGAGGACGTCGTGGAACAAGAATATTGGGCAGACCGTTGGCAGAGCGGACAGATCGGGTTTCACATGGGTCGGCCGCACGACCTGCTGCTGAAGCACCACGATCTGATCGCCAAAGCGCACCGGGTCTACGTGCCGTTGTGCGGCAAAGCCAAAGATCTGGTGTGGCTGCGCGACCACGGCCACGACGTCACCGGCAGCGAACTGGTGCCGCAGGCCATCGCCCAGCTGATGGCCGATGAGTCGCTGCTGCCCATTCACACGCACCGCGGCCCCTTCAAGCTGCACATCACACCGAAGATGACGGTGCTCGAAGGCGACGCCCTCGCTGTCGACGTCGACGTCGCTGGATCCTTCGACGCCGTCTACGACCGCGCCGCCTTTGTCGCCTTGCCCGCCGCCATGCGCGCCGCCTACGTCGCGAGCCTGCTGCGCGTGTTGAAGGCCGGCGGCCACGTCTTCTTGATCGGCTTCGTCTACGACCAGGCGAAGATCGACGGCCCGCCGTTCTCCGTCGACGAAGCCCTCGTGCGCGCGGCGTTTGTCGGCTGCGACGTTCGCGTCGTCGACGAACGGGCCGAGGCGCCTGGGCCGAAGTTCGTCGCCGCGGGCGTCGACGACCTGCGCGAGGTCTTGTTCGTCATCGAGAAGCGCTGAGGCTCAGTCGCAGGGAAACACGCCGGTCGCGCACTGGTCGCTGGCAGCGGCCGCTTCGCAGATCTGGCCGCCGCCGATGTCGACGGTGGTGTCGTCGAGCGACTCGGCGCACAGGCAGAGTCCGGCGCCGCAGCTGCCACCACCCGGCATCTGCGAATTGCGAAAGCTCATCGCCGCGTCTGAGCCCGCCAGCTCGCGGTTGATGATGATCGGCGAGCTCGATCCGCTGAAGTCGGCGTCGACGTCGACGTCGCCGAGCACGTTGTTGTCGCGCACGATCAATGGCGGGCATTGCGTGAAGGTGAAGATGCTCTCGGTGATGGCGACGGCGCCGGCTTCGATGATGTTGGTGCAAGAAAAGGCGCCAGCGGGCTCGCGCAGCGTCGACCGCGCCATCGTGAGCGTCGTGCCCGACAGCCCCGAGCGAAACGTCGAGACGCGCAGGTCGCTGTCGCTGACGCTGACCTCGCCGTCGACGAACACCTGCAGGTTCAGGTCAGCGGCGTCGACGTTGTCGAAGACGATGCCGTCGCCGGCGCCGCCGTTGAAGAAGACGTTCATGCTGCCGATGTCGCTGTCGGCGATGCTGAGGTGCGTGAGCGGCGCTGGCGAGAAGTTGTTGACGACGTTGAAGTCGCCGTCGACGAGGGCGCAGTGGACGATGTCGACGACGAAGTCGGCGTGGTTGACGTCGACGTAGGCGTTGCCGTTGGCGTCGATGCGCAGCCGCTCGAGCCGAAAAGACGGACCGACAAAGGCGTCGCTGCTGAATCCGATGAAGACATCGTTGCCGAAGTCGTTGAGGGTGGCGCCGCGGATGACGGTGCCGGTTGGCAACGTCAGCGGCGCGCTCTCGCTGTAGTCGCCGCGCCGAACACGGATCACCGGGTTGACGATCGCGTCGGCGGTGACGGCGGCGACCGCGGCGCGGAGGGTGGTGAAGCGGCCGGCCGCGGCGTCGTCGGCAGCGAAGTCGTCGTCGACGTCGACGTCGAAGTCGAAGATGTCGAAGTCTCCTTCGCCTTCGCCTTCTCCTTCTCCTTCGCCTTCTCCTTCTCCTTCTCCTTCTCCTTCTCCTTCTTCTCCTTCTCCTTCTTCGCCGTCGCCTTCGCCTTCTTCGCCCTCGCCTTCGAGAGCGGTGCCGCACAGCCCGTTCGAGCCGCAGAGAAGATCGTCGGGGCAGTCGATGTCTTCGACGCAGGGCGCCTGCGTGATCGTGAGCAGGACGCAGGCGGGCAGCACCAGCAGCAACAGCAAAGACGCAGCGGCGATGACGATCTTGTTCATTCTAAACCCCCGGCAACGACGCCAACCACTGCAACGACGACGCCGACGCCAGCGACGACGATGCCCGAGATGCCGACGACGCGGATCGCCTCTTTTTCGCTGCCATCACGCTCGGGCTGCTCGATCAACACCTCAGAAATTCCTGCGGTTGCAGCGCCGACGACGGCGCCGACGCTGCCGCCGACGAGGACGCCGAACCACGGGTTGCTCGGCGGGCCGGTCGGGTCCGCGGACGGCGCCGTCGACGTCACCTCGCCGCGCAAGAGCTTGCCCACCAACCCGCGCAGCGCGGTCGACAGGCCCGACAGGTCGGCGACGTCGACGCTGGCGCGGTCGATGGCGCCGCTGCCGGCGGTGTAGAGCGACAAGGAGGCCGTCGTCGTCGCGCCGAGCTTCGACAACGATCCGAACAGCACGCGCTCGGCGCCGAGCGCGCCGGCGATCTCGGCGAGGCACGAGGTGTCGGTGCAGCCCGCGGCGCTCTTGTCGGCCTCGAGCGCGGCCAACCGCCGGATGTCGTCGGCGCTGATGACCTCGACGCCATCGACGTCAGCCGCGGCGGCGGCGACGACGCGGGTGGCGGCCTTGGCGTCATTGGCGTCGACGCCGACCGCTTCGACGTCGAGCACCAAGACGCGGTGTGTGGGGGCCGCGGCCAGGGCGACGAACAGCAAGTGTGCAATCACGCCGCTGTTCTACAGCAAACGTTTCAGAGTGCTGACCGCGCCCTCAAGGGGTCGGCGCCAGGGCTGCGCGCGCCATCGCGCGCTTTCTGACGACGACGATGGCGATCAGCGAGGCGGTGGCGACGCAGAGCGAGATGAACTGCGATGTCGAGAGCACGCCAGGGATGAGGTAGCCGCGCTCGCCGTCGCCGCGGAACATCTCAAGAGTGGTGCGCCAGATCGGGTAGAGCAGGCCGTACATCAGCAGCACCTGGCCGTGGAACCACTTCCGCGAGCGCACGAACAGCAAGATGAAGAACAGGCCGAGCTCGCCCAGCGAGTCGATGATCTGGATGGGGATGAGCGGAGCAGTGTGTCCGACGGCGCGCATGGCGCTGGCGACGTCACCGTCGACGGTCTCGAGCAACGATTGGTAGGCGAGGGCGCCCTTCGGAAATTGGATGGCCAGCGGGATGGTCGAGTGGAAGTGTCCGTCGGCGTCGAGGGTGTAGGCGGCGTCGCCCCAGCAACAGCCGGCGGCGACGCAGCCGAGGCGACCAAAGGCGGCGGCGAGGGGCAGGCCGACGATGACGATGTCGGCTAGGCGCAACATGCCTTCGCCGCGGATGCCGCGGGCCCGGGCAAAGATCAAAAATGCGATGAAGCCGCCGAGGGCCGCCCCGTAGAACACCAGGCCGCCCTTCCACACGACGAGCACGGCCGGGATGCTGAACGGGCCCAGCTGGGTGTCGCCGACGACGAATTTGCCGATGACGATCAAGACGGCGCCAGCGCCGACGAAGGCCTTGGCGCGGTTGCCTTCGCTGCCGAGACCCAAGACGCCGATGGCGGCGACGATGAGGCCGACGCCCATGACGGCGGTGCTGGCGGCAACAGGGCCGACCGAGTCCCACACGTTGGTGACGAAGTACTGCTTCCAGTTGACGGCGATGAAGACGACGCGCGCGCCCGCCATGCCGCCCAGCAGCGCCCAGAAGGCGAAGTCGAGGACGTCGTCGACGTACTGGTTTTGTCTGCGCGCTTCGCGCCAGGCGACGAGCATCGCGCACAGAAAGCCGATGACGATGAGCACCCCGTAGGTGTGCAAGGGCCAGTCGACGCCGGGGATCTTGAAGAGCACGGGATGCACGGTGGCTCCTTGGACAGCAGACGGAAGCAGGCCTAGCCACCCGCTTGCGCGACGTCGACCGGGGGTGAGAAAACAACCCACAGCGGCGGTTTCTTCCGTCGCTCCAGTTCCGCCCCCCGTTCCCCTCCTTCCCAGGCGCGCGTGAAGCCCACCGACGACGACGGCAGTCAGACGAGCACGCAGCCCGCGGGTCCTGCGCCGCCTGACGCCGTGCAGGCAGCCCCCCAGCACGCCCCCATCAGCGTCGACGACGACATGCTGATCGAGCACACGATCGAGCGAAAGGCGCCGCGGCTCGACGACGCCCCCGCCGTCTCCGCCGCCGGCGCCGCCGACGACGACGACGACGAATTCGAAAACCAAAAGACGACCGAGCTCTCGGCGGTGCACGCCGCCGGCCCTGGCGCGCCGGCCCCGATCAGCCTCGGGCCGCGGGCTCCCATCCTCGATCCCGGGCTCGACGCCGTCAGCGCGGCGCTGTCGACGATGAAGCCGACGCCGGCCGAGCCGCCGCCGCCGGCAGCGCTGTACGACGACCCGCCGGTCTCGCCGCCGGTCTCGCCGGTCTCGCCGGGCTCGCCGCTCGGCCTCTCGAACGCGCTGGAAGAAAAGACCGCCGACATCGTCGTGCCGCGCCTGTTGAAGAACCGCACCGAAGGTGGCCCCTCTCAGGGCAACGGCTCGCGTGACGCGGGCTCTGACGACTCATCGAAGCTGCCCACCGACGAGGGCGCCACCGTCGAAGGCGCCCCCATCGAAGAAGGCGGCGAACAAAGAACCGACGTCGGACCGGTCCCGCCCCAGGGCGGCGAGCTCTTCATGGCCGACGACGGCGTCTCGCAGGTAAAGCTTGAAGACTCGCTCGGCGAGCAGGCCGGCATGGTCTTCTACCGGGCCCGCGTCATCAAAGACGGCAGCGACCTCGGCCAGCCCTTCACCGCCGTGTGGATGCCCGGCGCGCCGCCCGAACCGCCGTGGGCGCACTTGCCCGACGCTCGCCTCGTGCGTCCGCGCTGCCGCGTCAGCCTCGAGCGCGCCGCCATTCGCGTGTTCGAGCGTCCGAAGGGCAACACCGTCGTCGACTACCTCGCCGACGACGAGCGCCTGTTGCCCGCCATGGCCACCATCGAGCTGGGGCTTGAGTTGGCCGAGCTGCTCGAGAGCCTGCACGGCGCCGGCTGCTGCCTCTACGACCTCGACCCCTCGCAGATCGTCATCGAGAAGGGCGGCCGCGTTCGCCTCTATGCGGTCTCTGGTCTCTATCCTGCGGGTCAGTTGCCGCCCGGCGCCCTCGGCGTGTTCTGCGCCCCCGAGGTGCGCCGCCGCATGAGCTACCGCGTCGGCACCGCCGCCGACGTCTACGCCGCCGCCTTGTTGCTCTACGCGCTGCTCGCCAAGCGCGCCCCCCTCGACGTCGACACCGACCCGTCGC
>JANNAY010001604.1:0-2230 GCA_031384945.1 Deltaproteobacteria bacterium | reverse complement strand
AGCGCTCTTCGATCAGGCAGGTGACGATGCGGCGGCCGGTGTCGTGCTTGTCGGCGGGCAGCGCGGTCGGGCCGTTGGTCTGCGTCCAAATCTCTTCGACGACGTCAGCGCGGTTCATGCGGCGCTTGCCATAGCCGACCGGGTTTTTGATCGCCTTGGGCACGACGTTGTTGATGTAGTTGACGAACTTTTCGTCGGGGTTGGCCTGCAAGAGCTCTTCGATCTCTTTGCGCATGGCGGCCTGGCGGTCGGTGACGTCTTCGGCAAGCAAGGCTTCGTCTTCGATGGCCGTCAGGCGCCGCGGGATGACGACGCTGATGATCTTGCCGAAGAAGCCCGTGCCGATGAGCGCGAGCCAGGCGACGAGAAACGCGCCGTGCAGCGGCGCCGCCGACAACAAATGCGGACCCGAGTGCAGCACGGCGGCAAGGCCGGCGACGAGGCCGAAGGCGAGGTGCACCTCCATCCATGTGCGGGTCATGAAGCGCTTCTGGATGCGCTTGCGGTGGCGCAGCGAGTAGCTGGCGACGACGCCGTAGAGGATGAGCGTGAGGATGCCGAGGGCGTAGCCGACCCAGGTGTCGCCCTGCGGTCCGCGGCCGTGCGGCGGCGCGTCGATCTTGAACGCTGAGAGGGCCCAGAGGCCCACGACGATGAAGGCGGTGACGAAGGCGAGAAACCAGGCGCCGCGCTTGTCCCAGCGCGTCTCTTTGGCCTTCAGCGTCTTCTGCGACAGCTTCTTCGCGTTCGCCGACGGCGCCGGCTTCGTCGCCTTTGGCGGCGCCGTCTTTGGCGTCGCAGCAGGAGCAGGCGGAGCACCAGGGGCGGGGGCGGTCGTCGAGGTCATGACTGGCCGCCAAATGGCACGGAGCGAGGCTTTGGGAGCGACGTAGGCATTTGGCCTGGCCAGTCATTTCTCGTGGTCATCGGGCGCCCGTTATTCCGCAACGCCGGGGCGATGTCACGCTGACCGGCGCCGACGACGCAGCAGGCACAGCAGGACGACGGCGACAGGGACGCCGGGGCCAGCAGCAGCGCACGAGACGGGGCGGCCGACGGTGATGACTCTGACATCGCCTTCTTCTTCGGTGGCGCCCGCTTCGCCTTCGCCTTCGAAGCCTTCGCCTTCGCCTTCGTTGACGACGCCTTCGCCTTCGCCCTCGCCGACGACGACGGCGGGGGGCGGGATCGTGTCGAGCAAATAGACTTCGGGCGCGCCGGTCTGGCGCAGCAAGAACGGCGCGCCCGGCCAATCGCGTCCGACGGTCATGGCGTCGACGTCGATGGCGGGCAGCACCTCGACGTCGGCGAAGCCCCAGGCGGCGAAGCTGTCGGGGTTGACGACGTGGCGCTTCGATCCGTCGGTGTCGATGACGTAGACGGCGGGCTGTCCATCGCCGCGCACGACGCGCGGGGCGGCGGGGGTGGCAACGCCGTGGTCGACGGCGGCGAGGTCGGCGTAGCTGGCGACGGCTTCGAAGGACCACTGCCACGCCGTCATCACGGCGGCGCTCTCGACGTGGCGCAAGATGCCCGCGGGCAACGCCGGCGGATCGCAGCGGAAGGTGACGCCCGAGCCGCTCAAGATCGCGTTGTCGCCCTGGTCGTCGTTGGCCCAGACGACGACGGTGTGGTCGGCGCCGTCTTTGAATTTGTTGGGGATGGCGACGCTGTAGCCGTGGTCGCAGCTGCCGATGGCGCCGCAGAGGTCGTCGCGGCGGGCGTCGGCGCTGACGATGTGGTTGGCGTCGTCGATCCAGGCGTGGACGTCGATCGCAACGTCGGCGGTGTCTTCGTCTTGGGCCCAGCCGCGTATCCCGCCGTCTGGGCCGCCGTCGCAGCTGACGGCGTCGACGTAGCCGCGCGGCGGCGTGTTGCGGTGCGCAAAGGCGCGCAGGTCGTCGAGGCTGCCGTTGAAGCGGTTCTCGTCGACGTTGCCGGTGATGCCGGCGACGCGGCCGGTGCTGCCGAACTGCCAGAAGGTCCAGTTGGGCCATTGGTTGGCCACCGTCGACGGGCACGTGCCGCCTGTGTAGCCGGCGTGCCACAGCGGGTAGCTCGAGAAGTCGCGGCCGACGTTGTCCTGCCAGAAGTAGCCGCCCGTGTAGATCATGGGTCTGACGCCGAGGGCGGCCTCGACGTGGTCGAGCCACTGCTGCAGGCGGGTGGCGCGGGTGGCGTTGCTGACGCCGTCGGTGCTCTCGACGTCGGCGACGGGGGGCAGGTCGCC
>JANNAY010001590.1:0-3530 GCA_031384945.1 Deltaproteobacteria bacterium | reverse complement strand
GCCGTTGAGCACGAGGTCGTAGGCGCGGGCCCGGCAGCTGCCGGGGTCAGAGAGCAGCTTGTCTTCGTGTCCTTGTTGCGGCGACGTGAAGGGGTGGTGGGCCGCCGCCCACTTGCCGTCGTCGGTCTCTTCGAAGAGCGGAAAGTCGGTCACCCAGAGCACGCGCCACTGCTTGCTGCGGCCCTGGTCGTCGAGCTCAACGAGGCTCATCTTGTCGCGCAGCATCACGCGCAGGCCGCCGAGCACGCTGTGCACCGTCGAGGCCTTGCCGAACTGAAAGAAGAGCAGGTCGCCGGGTTGGGCGCCGGTGACGGCGTTGACGTCGGCGCGCAGCTCGGCGCTGACGGCCTTGCCGAAGCCCTTGGCCCACGTGCCGCCCTCTTCGAGCCGCGACCAACCGACCTCGCCGCGCAGCTCTTTGCGCACGGTGTCTTTGAGCTTGTCGGCTTCGGTGTTGCTGAGCTCGTGCTTCTTGGGGAGCACCATCACCTTGACGATGTTCGACGCGATGGCTGTCGCGTCGGCGAGCAGCTTGGCGCCGCCACCGTTGTGCTTTTTCACGAGCGCGGTGATGTCGTGGTGCTCGAGGCCGAAGCGCAGGTCGGGCTTGTCGCTGCCGTACCTGGCCATGGCCTCGTCGTAGCTCATCCGCTGAAACGGGCGATCGAGCTTCACGCCGAGGGTCTCGTCGAAGATGCGCGTGATCAGCCCTTCGATGATCGTCTGCACCACGCTCTCGGTGGCCCAGCTCATCTCGACGTCGATCTGGGTGAACTCGGGCTGACGATCGAGCCGCAGGTCTTCGTCGCGGAAGCACTTCACGATTTGGAAGTAGCGGTCGAGCCCTGCCATCATGAACATCTGTTTGTACATTTGCGGGCTCTCAGCCAGCGCGTAGAACTTACCCTCGTTCAGCCGCGACGGGACGAGAAAGTTGCGCGCGCCGCCGGGCGTGTACTTGACGAGCAGCGGCGTCTCCATCTCGAGAAAGCCCTGGCTGTCGAAGTGCGAACGGGTCGCCTGCATGATGCGGTGGCGCGTGGCCAGGTTGCGCTGCAGCTTTGGACGACGCAGGTCGAGTGTACGGTATTCGAGGCGCTTTTCTTCGTTGGTGTCGATGTCGTCTTCGATCAAGAACGGCGGCGTGACCGAGGCGTTGAACACCTCGATCTCGAGCACCGAGACTTCGACGTCGCCGGTCTTCAAGCGCGGGTTCGACGAGCCACCGTTCTTGGTGCGGTCTTCGACGACGCCGCGGATGCCGATGCAGAATTCGCGGCGCAGCTTTTCGGCCGCATCGCGCAGCTCGGTCGACGTCTCGGGCTTGAACACGAGCTGGGTGATGCCGAAGCGATCGCGCAGGTCGACGAAGATGCGCCCGTGTTGGTCGCGGTTCGACTGCACCCAACCCATCAGAACGACTTCTTTGCCGACGACGTCAGCGGTGACGTCGTTGCAGGTGTGGGTGCGCTGGCGATCGAGCAGGGACATGAACGAAACCTCCGACGTGCGTCTGTCGTCGACGACGCGATGCGCCGGGAGCTTCATCATGTGCGACGAGAAAGTTCAACGACGGCGACGACGCAGCATGCCGAGGAGGACGAGGGGCAAGCCGACGCTGGCGCCCGCGCAGCCGCCGCCGGCCCTGACGGCGCCGACGGTGTCGACGTCGCAGTCGATGTGTCTGACGGCTTCGACGTCGCCGATGCGGGCGCGCAATTCGTGGGAGGAGAACCAGGCGACGTCGTAGGCCACGGCCTCGCCGACGCCGGCGTCTTTGCCTTCGATGGTCCATCCGGGGGCGCCGAGCAGCTGGCGGCCGTTTTTGTCTTCGGCGCGGGCGAGGACGACGCTGCGGCGGCCGGGGCCTCTGACGTCGGCGCTCTCTTCGTCGAGCACGATGCGTTCGATGTCGCCGACATCGACGGCGACGAGGGCGACGTCTTTGACGAAGGTGCCGACCGTGAGGTGCAAGACGGCGGGGTCGCCGTCGCCTTCGAGGGGCGCGTCGACGTCGGGGGCGAGCTCGATGAAGCTCTGCGGTCCGTCGGCGAGCACGCCGGTCTGCCAGAATTCGACGGCGACACCGTCGGCACCGACGACCGGGTCGACGACGGCGGCGGAGACAGACTGGCCAAACAGCTGCCCGCCGTCGTCGTCTTTGGCGTTGACCGTGACGCGGGCGTTGCGTCCCCGCAGCACGCGCAGCTCGGTCAGCTCGGTGGGCACGGGTACGATGTCGTCGGCGTCGATGGCCTTGACGTCGACAGAGAATTCGACGTCGGCGACGTTCTTCACCTTGATCGGGCGGCTGTCGACGACGTCGCCGTCTTGCTTGAAGACGATCTCGGCCTCGCCCGCCTCGACGGTGCGGATGACGATGAGGCCGTCGGCGGCGCTGTCGACGGTGAAGACGCTGTCGTCGGAAGAGGTGGCGGTGACCTTGGCGCCGTCGACGAAGAACGAGTTGCCGCGGACGCGGAATTCGACGGTGGCGCCGGCGGCGTAGACGCGGACGGACTCGTCGTCAGAGCCGAAGTCGCTGCGATCGGAGACGGTGACGCCGCATCCGCCGATGACGACGACAACGAGGCCCAAAAAAGAAAACAGGCGCATGGACCAGAGGTACCACGCGCCTGTTTCGAGCGCCCTTTTGTGGGCGTCAGCTCACTTTTTCTTCGCAGGCGCGACGGCGACGGGGGCCGTCGGCTTCTTCGCGGCGGCCTTCATCAGACGCGACACACGGCGCGCGGCAGTGCGCTTGTGCAGCACGCCCTTGGACGCAGCGGTGTGGATGGCGGCGACGGCGGCTTTGACTTCGCCAGCGACGGGCGAGGACTTGCCAGTCGCGATCTCGGCGCGGGCCTTTTTGACCTGCGTCTTGAGCGCGCTCTTCGCGGTGCGATTGCGCGTGCGCTTCTTCTCGGACTGGAGGTAGCGCTTCCACGCGGACTTGTGCGTCGCCATTGCCGTAACTCCTGTTGGATTCAAATCGTGCGGACGCCGGTTGCTACGGGTGCTGCGCAGCGTTGTAAAGCCCCCCGCTGGAGTTCGCTTGACCGAAGCCCCCGCAGCCGCCGCCGACGTCGCCACTGCCACCGTCATCGCAGAGAGTGAAGGGGCGCGGCGCGCCGCCGTCAACCGCAACGCGGGCATCCTCGCCGGCCTCACAATGATCAGCCGCGTCGCCGGCCTCGTGCGTGACTTCATGATCACGCACTTCTTCGGCGCCAGCGGCACCACCGACGTCTTCTACATGGCGTTCACCATCCCCAACGTGCTGCGCCGGCTGGTGGCCGAGGGCACGATGACGACGGTGGTTCAGCCCGAGTACCAGCAGGTGCTGCAGCGAGAAGGCGCCGCGCGCGCCCGCGACGTCTACCGCGGCGTCTTCGGCTTCGTCGTCATCGCCGTGCTCGTCATCGCCGCCGTCGGCATCGTCGCCGCCGAACCCATCGTCTTGGCCTTTGCCTCGGGCTTCAAAGACGAGCCCGAGAAGTTGGCGCTCACCGTGTCCCTGACCCGCTGGC
>JANNAY010001563.1:0-2894 GCA_031384945.1 Deltaproteobacteria bacterium | reverse complement strand
CCCGGCGCCCGCTGATTCACGACCTGCGGGCCGCGTCTAGGTTGGCCCTGAATCTCAACGGCCCGCGAATTTCGCGGGCCGTTTTTCTTTGGCTGCGGCGACGCCTTCGACGAGGTCGGCGCTGGCGAGGGCTTCGGCGCGGGCGGCTTCGACGGCGATCGCGACGTCGGCGTCGACGGCGGCCAGGGCAGCTCTTGTGCCTTTGACGGCGAGGGGGGCGGCTGACGCGATGGTGCGGGCGACGGCGAGGGCGCCGGCGCGCTCGCCGACGTCGTCGATGAGGCCCCACATCAACGCCTGCGGCGCGGTGAACGGAAAGCCCGTCAAGAGCACGCGTTCAGCGTGACGCCCCAGGGCGCGGCGAAAGCGAAACAAGCCCGACGCCGGATACACGAGCCCGAGCTTCACGGCGGGAATGCCGAACGTCGTCGACGCCGCGGCGACGCGCACGGCGCAGGCGGCGGCCAATTCGACGGCGCCGCCGAAGCAGACGCCGTCGATGCCGGCGACGACGGGCAGGGCGCAGGCTTCGATGGCGCTGGCGGCGCCGCCGATGGGGTCGACGCCGCTGTCTCTTTCTCCGTCGAGCGCCGTCAGATCGAAGCCTGCTGAGAAGCAGTTGTCAGCGCCGACCAACAACACGCAGCGGGCGTCGCCCAACGAAGACGCAGACAGCGCCGTCGTCAGCGCCGACAGCAGCGACCGCGTCAGCGCGTTCTTCTTCTTCGGGTGCGACATCGTCAAAACGCGAACGACAACGCCATCGCTGACGTCGTCGTGAGAGAGCAATTCGGCGGACATGCCGCATGCTGTCTCAGTGCACGGAGAACACGAAGGGATACGTGACCTGCACCGTCCCGCCGCCGCGCGGTTGGGGAAACTTGAGGCGCTGCAAGATGCGCAACACGCAGGCATCGACGGTGGGACTGTCGAGCGTCGACTGCAGCGCGGTGGCGCTGACGACGTCGCCGCTGCCGCCGATGGTGAAGAAGCTCGTCAGCTTGCCTTCGAGGTTCGGCGAGCTGTTGAGCTGCTTCTCGTAGCAGTAACGAAACTGGCTCATCGCCCGCGCCATCACCCGCTGAATCTCGGCGCGGTCGAGGGCGCCCTCGGTGACGAACTTCTTGTTGTCGACGAAGAGGCCGGCCTTTTCGCGTCCCGTCAGCGAGATGCCATCACGCGGATCGCCGGGCCCGCGGCGGTTCGGGTCGCCGAGGGTGCCGTTGATGCCCACCATGTGGCCGCCGCCGCCGCCGCCGCGGGTGCCGAGGCCGCTGGCGCCGTCGCCGCTGGCCGTGCCTGCTGCGTGCAGGTTCGCGAGCGCGGCGGTGAAGTGGTCGTTCTGGGCGAACACCGTCGACGTCGCGTCGCTGGTGAGACCGAGGGCTCTGAGCGCTGACAACGCCTGCTCGCGGTCGTTGTCGCGCTTCTCTTTCATGTTCTTCGGCTTCTTCGTCGGCGACGTCTTCGCCAGCTCCGTCATCGGCTTCTTCGCCGTCGTCTTCGCCGGCGTCTTCACCGGCGGCGGCGCAGGCGGCACGTTGACGCGAGCAACGATCATCTTGCCGCGCTGCAGATCGTCGTCGCCGATGTCGGGGATCTTTGGCGTGAGCCGCAGCCCCGCCACCGCGCCGAGCACGAGGATGAGCGCCATCGACGCGCTCTTCCACCAGCCGACGTCGAGGTTGTCGTCTTTGACGGCGGCGCCGCGGGTGACGTCGCTGACGGTGACGTCGAAGGGTCCGCAGCGCAGCGCGAGCGGCCCATCGATCAGCGCGCGGCGCGTGCCGTCGACGACGACGCCGCCGTTGACCACGTCGACGTTCGAGCTGCCGAAGCGCGCGCGCTTGCCGGCGCTGTGCCGCTCGAGGCCGATGAGGCGGCCGTTCCAGCGGACTTCAAATTGCAGCGAAGACGACGAAGCAGAAGACACAGAAGACACGAGTTCCTCCCACGCGGGAGGGCCCCGCGGTCAGCAGACGTTGGTGGTGCGGTTTGGGATCAGAGGCCCGCCGGCGACGTCGCCAGCTCGGGACGGAAGTTGCTGCGCAGCTCGATCAAGTTGCGGAACCCGACCTTCTTGCGTGCTTTGTAGATTTCTCCCGCGGGCTTTTGCAGATCACCGTCGACGTAGACATTGGTGAAATCAATCTTGGTGTTGCGCAACGTGCGGACCTCGACCTTGGGCTCCTCTTCGACGGAAGTGGTGGGAGATTGCGCGAGCGCCGACGTCGACGCGGCCAGCGATCCAGTCAGCAGAGCGAGCACGAGCAGCTTGTTCATGCCAGTTGTGACCGCGAGACCGACCTGTGGGTTCCCAGAGCCGATCTGCTGGAGCGCTTCGGTGATCGATGCAGGCCCCCATAGCGGCCGTGATCTTCGGTGATCGACGACGTCACGGCCGCGGCCATGGGCAGGGGGTGCCACACGCTTGTGGCCCGCCTCGGCAACGCGATGTCTAGGTCGAACGAAGAACGAAGACCGTGGCGGAACGAACCGCGGAAAGAAGCGTCGCTTTGCCGAGGCGGGCCACAAGCGTGTGGCACCCCCTGCCAATGGCCGCGGCAGCGACGATCAGCCTCATCGGAGATCGCGGCCGCTATGGGGGCCTGCATCGCGTTGGCCGGGCGCTTCGGAGATCGGATTCCCAACCCGGGTTGTGGGTCGGGTTGGACCAAATGTGAAAGGTTTTCAGCCTGGGAGGAAACTGCGGCCGAGCGGTCATGGTCTCGCCGCAGCACGAAGCCCCGGAATCCGCACATCGGAAGATCGCCGGAGGGTCTTGTGGACCGACAGTGACCCCATACGGTCCGCCCACCTGAGAGGTCTTCCACATGGTTTTGCAGTCCAGGCTCGCGCTCATCGGCGCCCTCGCTCTTTCTCTGTTCAGCGCG
>JANNAY010001548.1:0-1710 GCA_031384945.1 Deltaproteobacteria bacterium | reverse complement strand
CGCCTTCGTAGAATTTTTGTCCGCCGACGATGAAGCCCGCGACGATGAGGGCGCCGCCGACGCCGCCGCCGCCGTACAGGAGCCGGTAGGCGAAGTTCTCGTCGTCACGAGACTTCACGATCTTGGCGACCGACTCTTTGTCGTCGGCGATGTAATAGAAATCGAGCTCATCGATCTCGGTGCTGCCCTGCGACACACCGTCGTAGTTCACCTCGGTGTGAGGAGGGTGCCACTCGTCGCTCAACCAGTACCCGTCGTAGTGGTGCTCTTTGATCTGCACCGAGAGCGGCTCGCCCGTCGCCTGCACCTCCTGCGACGTCGTCGCGCACGCTGTCGACAGGGAGAGAACACCAGCAACAACCAAGCGGACGGTCATGCGCGCAAAATACCCGCGAGCCGCGCCCGCCGGAAATTGCCCGCACGTCGCCCGTGCGAGGTCCGCCGACCGGGAGCCGAGTTGACCCAGAACGCGCGTCCACCCCGGGTCTGATCCATTCTGGCCGGGCGCGGGCAGGGGCTTGCGTCATGGGTGTCGGATGGGATCGCGTTTTTTTGCTCTGGTTGCGCTGACGGTTGCTTCGACGGCGTTCGCTGAAGAGGCGCGCTTTCCCGTCGAGCGGTTCAGACCCGCCATCGATGCCAGCGGCGTCATCGACGTCGACAGCGGCGACGTCGGCGAACCCTTCGCGTGGAGCGCCGGGGCTTATCTCAACTATGCATTGAACCCGCTGGTGCTGCGCAACGACGAAGGACGCGTCGGCGCCCTCGTCGCCCACCGCGTCGGCCTCGACGTCGTCGCGTCCTTGAGCTTGTTCCACTGGGTCGAGTTCGGGGTCGACGTTCCCGCGCTCGTCTTCCAGGCGCGCGACACCAAAGAGCTGTCGTCGACGGTGAGCAACGCCGAAGACCTGCAAGCGGTCGCCCTCGGCGACGTGAGAATGCTCGCGAAGATTCGCATTCTGCGGGCGCGCGACCAGTTCGTTGACCTCGCCATCATCCCCGCCATCACCGTGCCGTCGGGGTCGCTGACGTCGGGAGCCTCTGGCAACTACGTCGGCGAAGGACAAATCACCTTCGCCCCCGAGCTCGCGCTGTCGAAAGAATTCGGCGACGGACCCATGAAGGGAATCCGACTGGCCACCAACGTCGGCTACCGCCTGCGTCCCGAAGAGCGGAAGGTCGTCAACGTCACCATCGGCCACGAGCTCACCTACCGCGCGGGCTTTCGTTATCCGTTGGGCTTCGCACCCGCGGCCATCTCGGTGTCGGCGTCGGGCGGCACCTATGCGTTTCAGCCGTTCTCGTCGGGGTTCGAAGAGAACCCGCTCGAGGTGCTCGTCGCCGGTGACTACGACCTCCTGCCGTTCTTGAAGCTCGAAGGCGGCGTCGGCAAAGGCATCTTGAGCGGCTTCGGCACGCCCGACTTCAGAGCGTTTCTCGGACTGCGCTTCTCGTCGCTGCCGAGTCCCGATCGCGATGGCGATGGCATCTTGAACGAAGACGATCAGTGCCCCGACGACGCCGAAGACAAAGACGGCTTCGAAGACGCCAACGGCTGCCCCGACTTCGACGACGACGGCGATGGCGTCAGCGACGTCGACGACAAGTGCCCGCGGCCCACTGATGATGGCAAGTCGAGCGCCGAAGACAAAGACGGCTTCGAAGACGCCGACGGCTGCCCCGACGACGACAACGACGGCGACGGCATCG
>JANNAY010001498.1:0-3658 GCA_031384945.1 Deltaproteobacteria bacterium | reverse complement strand
CGACATCGAGGGCCCCGCGCGGGCGACGTGGATCACCAGCGCGCCTTGCAGACCAGCAGCGTCGGCTCGTTCGGGGTGTTTGCCGCTGGGATGTGGGCAGCGACGTCGCCGACGTCGACGACGAGGCGGCGCTGACAGCGGGATCGCCTGCACCGCCGGCGCCGGCGCCGGCATCCAACCGCCGATGCTCTCAGACGTTCCTGCCGACATCGAGCTGCCACCCCCACCCTCGCCGACCGCGCTCGACGCCATCGACGGCCTCGACGACGCCGGGCTCGACGAGCTGCCCTTCGGCGTCATCGGCCTCGACGCTGCCGGCGTCGTCCTTCGCTACAACCTCGCTGAGGCGCGGCTCGCGCGGCTCGATCGCCAGGCGGTGCTGGGGCAGCCGTTCTTCATCCGCGTCGCGCCCTGCACGGCGACAGATGCGTTTGAAGGGCGCGTGCGCCGGTTTCTCGCTGGCGACGTCAAAGAGCGCCACTTCTCGTACGTCTTCGACTTTCGCTTCGGCGCCCAGCAGGTCGAGGTCGAGCTGTTGCCCGGCGGCAGCCGTTGCGCCGTCTACCTGCTGATCAACCGCCAACGCTTTCTGCCCCGGCGCGCCGAGAGCGAGGCACGCGCGCCGGGTGTCACCCTCGCCGAGCTGCGGCCCGACGAAGCCGCTCGCGGTGTGCGGCGGCCGACGACGACGACCGATGGCGCGGCGTCGACACAGCGCGAGGCGGCGGTGACGACGTCGTTCTTCGGCGCGCTCAAGACCGCCTGGGATCGCATCGCGCCCGAAGGCGGTCCGCTGTTCTCGCTCGCGTGGGGCGAGGCGTGGGGCCGCCGCGAGATGATCGAGCTCGACACCATCGTCGCCGAGCGCGACGGCAAAGGACTGCGCGAGCTGCCAACGCGCGCCGCGCTCCAAGAGGTCAGCGCGCTGCTCGCCGCCCGCGGCTTCGGCGCCGCCCGCGTCGACTTCGCCCACGGCCCCAGCGGCGTCGTCGTCATCCATGTCGACCGATCGCTGTTGGCCGAGGCGGCAGGTCCGTCGTCGGTGCCGCGCTGCGCGCTGCTCGCCGGCTACTTTCAGGCGGTGTTCTCACACCTGTCCGAGAAGCGACTCACGGTGCGCGAGACCTGCTGCACCGCACAAGGACACGCCAGCTGCTCGTTCGCCGTCGTCGGCGAGGCGCGGCGCGCGCGGCTGCTCGAGCTCGTGCACAAGAAGAACGTCACCGCCATCGTCGACGTGCGCGACGCCGTGGTCACGCTGGTGGCGCCGTGAGCGGCGCCAGCGTCGTCGGCGGGGTCGTCGGCGGGGTCGTCGGCGGGGCCGCCAGCGCCGTCGTCGGCGAGGTGGTCGTCGACGCCGGCGTCTTCGATGTCGCCCTGCCCGTCTCGGCGCTCTTCGCGCTGATCCCCTTCGACGCGCCGCCGCCGCCCGATCCCGACCGCGACGCCGCCGCCGTCTTCTTCGACGCCTTCTGAGCCCTTCTCGGCGTTAGCGCAGCAACGCTCGCAGCCACGCCGACATCGCCGGCCGCGTCGCTGGATCCTGCGACAACGACGCCGTCAGCAGCGGCGCCCACGACGGCGGCGGCGCTGCGTCGCTCAGCCAACGCTGCAGCAGCACCGCGAACGACCACACATCCGAGGCAGACGTCGGCGCGCGTGCGTCGATGACCTCGGGCGCGCGAAACGCGAAGCCGCTGCCCCCGTCGTCGTCGTCGTCGCGCCCCCACCACCAGCCGAAGTCACGCACGGTGACGAGCCCGTCTTCGTCGTGAATCACGGCGCCCGAGAAGCGGCCGTGGACGACCTCGACGTCGTGGGCAGCGGCGAGGGCGGCGGCGACCCCGGCGCCGAGGCGGTGGATGTCTGTCACCGGACGCGGGGCGTGGCTGACGACGCCGCCGCTGGCTGTGCGGCTGACGACGTAGACGACGCCTTCGTCGTCGACGCCGACGACGAAGGATTTGACGACACCTCTGTGGTCGACCACGGCGGCAGCGCGGGCGCGGGCGACGAGGCCATCGACGTCGTCACAGCCGTCGGCGAATTTGACGACGACGGCGGCGTCACTGTCGACGTGGGCGCCGCGGTAGACGCCGACGCCGACGCCGGCAACGACGCGGTAGACGCCGCCGACGACGGTGCCGGCGCGGACGTCGACGTGGAAGCGCAGCTCGTGCCGTCCGATCGTGACGAGGTCGCCGGGCTGCAGCCGGTGCACGTCGACGAAGGCGCCGTTGACGCGGGTGCCTGTGGCGCTGCCGCTGTCGACGAGGACGATGCCGTCGCCGCCGAAGACGCGGGCGTGGTCGAAGCTGATGCCATCGAGGACGACGACGTCGCGGTCGAGGGGCGCGGCGCCGCCGTCGGTGCGCGGTCCGCCGAGAATCAGCCCGGTGCGCGGCGCGAACCGCTGCTCGGCCTGGCCGTCGACGTCGACGCGAAAGAACACGCCGTCTTGCGCGCTCGATGCGGCGACGCGCCCTGCTTGCGCGGCTGCGTCGTGGCGGGCCTGGGCAGCAGCGAGGCGGGGGCGCGCGCTGTCGCCGGCGTTCCACGCGAGGCGGTGCAGGTTCGACGGCTGGGCGAGCAGCGCTGGTGTGCGCCAGACCGCTTCAACGAGATGGCTGGCGACGATGGGGCCGGCGCCGTCGACGTCGAACAGCTGCAGCAGCACATCGAGCGGCTGCGACTCGATGGGCTCGTCGGCGTGGGCCACCAACACCGGCGCTGGGTCGACGTCGTACGGCTCGGGCAGCGGGTCGTAGTCGCCGTAGGCGTCGTATTCGTCGTCGCCCTCGTCTTCGCGCTCGGGGACGAAGTGGCGCACAGCGAAGAGCTCAGGCGGCAGCAGGGCGCGCAGCGTTCCGGTGGGCAGCCCCGGCAGCGGGTCGAGCGGGAAGCGCGTCGCCATCGTCGCCACGCTATCGCGACCACAAGGCTTTGTTTGACGGCTGGGTGGCTCGGTGCTCAACGGCCTGGAGTCGTGGATGGAGGAGATACAGTTCGATCCGACGCTCGCAGTGTGACGATATTGCTGATGATCGGCGAAGTGTGGCGTTTATGTCGACGCCATTCGCCGTGTCGACGTCATTTCTCGCAGATCGGCTTGTCGTCGGTCGATTGATGGTTATTCATTTGCGGTTCGCGCCACGAAATCCTTTTTTGTGAAATGCGCGCAGTCTCGTCATCCACAGATGAAGTTAATTCCCCACTCTTTCCGGAGCGCCACGCCTGCTCCGGAGCCAAGCGAGCAGCCGATGAGCAGCCTCAAGATCCCGATCCTCCTGTCCCTGTCCCTGTTCCTCGGCCTCGCTGCCTGCGGGGAGCCGCCTGGCGGCGAAGGCGAAGGCGAAGGCGAAGGCGAAGGCGAAGGTGAAGGCGAAGGCGAAGGCGAAGAAGGCGAAGGCGAAGAAGGCGAAGGCGAAGGCGAAGAAGGCGAAGGCGAAGAAGGCGAAGGCGAAGACAACTGCGTCGGCAACAGTGACTGCGACGCCGGCGACGTCTGCTTCGAAGAGGGCGGCGTCCGGTTGTGTGGTCCGTGCGTCGACACCAACGAGTGCGACCTCGGCGACGTGTGCACCGGCGGCGTCTGCGTCGCTGGCGGCGAAGGCGAAGGCGAAGGCGAAGGCGAAGGCGACGGCGAAGGCGAAGGCGA
>JANNAY010000043.1:0-23596 GCA_031384945.1 Deltaproteobacteria bacterium | reverse complement strand
CCGCGCCCTCCTGCTCCCCCGCGAGCACGTTCGCCGCGACGACGTTCGCCACGTACGTGAAGTCGCGCGACTGGGTGCCGTCCCCGTGGATCGGCACGGGCTCGCCGGCGTCGATCGCCGCCAGGAAGCGCGGGACGACCGCGGCGTACTGCGACTTCGGATCCTGGCGCGGGCCGAAGACGTTGAAGTAGCGGAGTGCGACCGTCTCGAGCCCGTAAACGCGGTGGAAGCTGACGCAGTAGCGCTCCGCCGCCAGCTTGGCGACCGCGTATGGCGAGATCGGATCGGGCTGCTGCGTCTCCGTCCGCGGCAGCGTCCCGCCGTTCCCGTAGACCGACGACGACGACGCGAAGACGAAGCGGGGCAGGGCGCCACCGGCGGCGACGCAGGCGCGCATGTCGTCGGTCAGCAGCTGCGTGGCGACGATGTTCTCGCGCACGTAGAGCGCCGGCTGCTCGATCGAGGGGCGCACGCCGGCCCAGGCGGCGAGGTGCACGACGACGTCAGGAGCAGGTGAGAGCGCCGCGCGCCGGACATCACCGTCGAGCACCGAGCCGCGCACCAGCGTGAAGCCCTTGTGCTGCTCGAGCAGCGCGCGGTGCTCTTCTTTGACGCGCGGATCGTAAAAGGCGTTGAAGTTGTCGACGCCGACGACGCTGTCGCCGCGGGCGAGCAAGGCCTCGCAGACGTGAGAGCCGATGAAGCCGCAGGCGCCGGTGACTACGATGTGCACGTCTTCTTCTACGGCGCAGACGGCGTTTGACCAGACTTCTCGTCGACAAGTGGAAACCTGACAAAAGGCTGACACTCGCGATCGGCACAGTCTTTCTCGGTCGCACACAACACCGCGGCCACCGAGGAGTCAGACATGAACGCCATCAACTGGTTTGAAATCCCCACCACCGACCTCGACCGCGCCGCCCGCTTCTACGGCGCCGTGCTCGGCAAAGAGCTGCGCCGCGACAACTTCGGCGGCACGCCGCACGCGTTTCTTCCGTCGGGCGAGCGCAGCAGCGACGGCAAGCGCGCCTTCGTCGGCGGCGCGTTGATCTTCGACGCCAAGCGCAAACCGGCGGCGACCGGCACCACGGTCTACGTGAATGTCGGCACCGGCGCCGACGCCATCAACGCCGCCGTCGGACGCGTCGCCGCTGCGGGCGGCAAGGTGCTGTTGCAGACCACCGACATCGGCGACCCCGGCTTCATCGCCGTCGTCGAAGACAGCGAGGGCAACCACACCGGGCTCCACGCTGAGAAAAACGAAGAGAACTGATCAGTGCTTGGCGGCGGCGGGGGGGCCCGACCAGGCCTCATCGCCGTCGTCGAGGATCGTCACGTTGTCGATCTGCAGTTGGTAGCCGGGGTTGATGTTCTTGTCGTCGAAGAACGATTCGGTCGACAACGTTGTCTTCAAACCCTGCGGAATCGGGATGGTCTTGGTCTTCCACGATCCGGCGGCTTTCTTGCCATCGAAGTCGGTCATCGTGCCTTTGACGACGACGACGCCGGTGTCGATGTCGCCGCCGGCCTGGTTGAAAATGATCAGGGTGGTCTTCTCGGCCAGCCCGAAGTTGATCATCTTTTGTTCGACGATGAAGTCGATGGGCGCCGGTGGCGCGATCAAGATGGTGAGCACGGCGATCAACAACCACGCAGCGACCAGGCCGAACTTCGCCTGAAAGTACGGCGACTCTTCGCGAAACGCCCGCCAGCGATCGAGCAGCGCGTCCTTTCCCTGCTTCGATAAATCGTTGGCCTTTTCGAGGGCCGTGTCCTTCGCCGTCATGAGTGCGACCATAGCTCAGCGTGAGCGGTCGACGGCGCCACGGGCCAACAGATCGGCGCGCCGCTCGCGCCAGAGCCGCGGCAGCGCAAAGAACGGCGCCGCTGGATCGAGGTGGTGCACGAGGTGAAAGTTCTGTCCGAGCAACAGCACGGTCCACAGCGCGCCGCTGCGCACCACGGTGGCCTTGTGCCGGTCGACCTCGACGTGCGGCGCGTGCGGCAGCCAGTCGAACGAGAACGCCAGCAAGAAGAGCGCGATGCGCGCCGGCAACCACCAGCCCACGACGACAGCTTCGACGCCGGCGCCGCCGCCTGCGACAAAGGCGACGACGCCGACGACGACGAGGCCGACGCCAACGACGACGAGGTCGACGACTTCTTCTGTGGCCCTCGAGCGCCAGTGTTTGGCGAAGAAGATCAAGTAGCCGACGTCTTGCGACAGCCAGCGCAGCGGCAACGACCACCACGGCCCCGCGCTCCACCGATCGGGGTCTTGGTCGTCGACGTTGGTGTGCTTGTGGTGGGCGAGGTGAATGAAGCGGTAGGGCAAGAACGGACCGAGCAACAACAGCGCGGCTGTGTGGCCGACGGCCTCGTTGACGACGACGTTGCTGCTGACGGCTTTGTGCGAGGCGTCGTGCACGGCGGTGAAGCCGGCGAAGCAGGCGACGCTGCTGACGACGGCGGCGAACACGACGTCGATGGCGCCTGCGCAGACGCCGACGACGTTGGCGACGACGACGCCGACAGAGGCGACGGCCAACGCGACGGTGGGCCAACGGATGAAGCTCGACGATCGGCTCATGCGATCCGCCGAACGCGGCGCACGAGTCCCCGCACGAATCCCTGAAGGGCGAAGCGCGGCACCCAGCCGTTGCAGAACGCCATCAACACCGCCCGCAGCGCGCGAAACGACACCGGACCGCGGGTGACGACGTACACCGGCTCCCACGCTGTTGGCCGCAGCTTGTCGCGAAAGCGCAGCAGGCCTTCGAAATTGTAGAGCCCGCGAAACACCCGCGACGACAGCCGCAGCGCGCGCACCCACCAGACGTGGCGCGCGGCGAATTCGTCTTCGTCGACGCCGGCCAGGACGACCATGCCGAGGCTGACGACGCTGGCGTCGGCGCAGCCGACCATGACGCCGTCGACGAGGGCTTCGCCGCAGCCGGCGGGGGCGTCGTCGTCGACCATCATGTCTTCGAGCAGCCAGCCGTCTCGGCCGTAGACGGGAACACACACGGCGAACCCCACAATGTGGTTGTGGACCTCAGCGACGAAATACCGGCGCTCCTCGGCATGATCGAAGAGCTCGACGCGCACCATGAAGCCCATCGCCGGCAACGCCCGCTGCGCCGCCGCGCTGTCGGCGATCTCTGACATGCGCGCGCCCAGCGGTCCGCGCACCTCATCGATGGTGGCGTTCCGGACGACGACACCGAGCTTCGCTGCGCGCTTCAACCGGTTGCGCAGCTTGTCGGCCTTTTTCACGACGCTCGGCCAATCACGCGGGCTCCACACCGGCACCTGGCCGATCGGCAGCACGTCGAAACCGTCGTCGTTTTGTTGGTCGTCGTCGTCACCGAGGCGCAGGCGATCGACAAAGGCGCGCGAGACGCCGAAGAAGACGGCCTGCTTGTGGTGCGCCGCAGCGAATTCGGCGGCGACCTCTCTCGATCGATCGGCGGCGCAGAGGGGTCCGCCGGCGGCGACGACGCAGCCGCCGACGTCGACGTAGGCGACCGCGGCGTCGTCGTCTTTGCGCCAGACCGAGAGTCCCGGCTCGAGCGTGAGAAACGAGTGCAGGTTGCGTCCGTGTTTGCGCACCAGCGGCAAGAGCGCGTTCACACAGCCCCCTCGACGTCATGGTGGGCGCGCCCGTGGGTCACGCACTGCTTGCCGCGCAGAATCTCCCAGGTGGTGAACCAGCTCCCCACCGCGGCGAACACCGGAGACTGATCGATGCTCTTGTGGGTCTTCTCGAAGAGGATGTGCCCGAGATACGGCGGTCCGAGCTGGCACCAGACGCCGAACGCGAAGAGGTCGACGCTGCCAACGACGACGCCGGCGACGCAGCACGAGAAGGCGCTGACGTTCGAGATGAAGTGCACCCAGCGGTTCAGAGGCGCCGCGTGATCGGGCAAGTAGACGTCGTCGTAGAAGGCGAAGAAGGCGGCTCTGACATCGGCTGGGCGAACTGTGGGGCGCGAGAGTGTCGACATGACGTCGCTCCTCGCAGGGCCTGTGATGACGAGAACCGAAGCGGCCCTGCACCTGTGCGATCAAGGTACGGCCGCGCCGTCTCGGCGATCTGCGTGGCGCGTTGCCGCCAGTGTCGTCCCGCCACGGCGACGCTGTAGGCCCGGCCCCTGCATCGTGGGTGGTACGTTCGAACGGAGATGAAGCGCACAGCGAAATCGACTGAGAGTCGCAGCTGCGGCGTCGTCACGCGCGTGGCGGTTCTTCTGGCGATCACAACACTTGGTTGCGTCGAAAAATTCGATATCACAGACCTATCTCGCGACTGTGAAGTCGACACCGACTGTGTTGTCATGATTGACGTACCGTGCGACGATTGCCAACTCTGCACCGGCATCGCCATTGCCGCAGAAGAAGTCGACGAGTACCGGGCACGCCTCGACCGCGCCAATGAAGGCTGCGGGTTCCAGCTTGATACTGAGTGCGTCGGTTGTTCGCGCAATCAAGTCGTCAGAGTGCCTACGTGCTCAGACCGTCGCTGTACGGCGAGCCCCGGGTCCGGGGCGCCTTAGAGACTTGCCCGACGTCAGACGAGCTCGATGACGCGGCTGCGGTTGAGCAGCACCTTGTCGTCGCTGATGGCGATGGTCTGGCCGAGGCTCTGGTCGACGTCCGAGCGCAGCGCCGCGTGGCAGACCGCGCGCCGGGCGCCGGTCTTCACGTCGTAGAGCGAGACGACGACCTCGATGCGGTCGTGGCTGTCGTCGGTCTTCTCGTCGTAGTCGTGGCCCCACGTCGTCTTGTCGATCACCAGCACCTGATCGTTGGGCAGCGGCCGCACCCACGATCGCGCGTAGACGTGGCCTCTGACGACCTCTTTGACGACGCTCCCCACGGGTGTCGGGGCGGCAACGCGGGTGACGGCGCCGCTGGCGACGTCGACGACGTAGACGGCGTCGTAGGCGAGCACGGCGACGCGGCCGCCGTCGCTCGAGATGCCGAGGGCGCGGGCGCCGTCCCGTCCCATCGGATCGGCCGCCTTCATCTTCGGCAGCGCCACCGTCACAGCCTTTGTGTACGGCGGCGCCCACACGGCGACGCTGTTGTCGCCGTGGACGAAGAACGCGGCGTGCCCCGACGGCGCGATCTCGCTGTCGTTGCCGTCGCTGCTGAAGCGACCGCTGCCGTGGCCCGACACCTTTTCGAGCTTGAAGCTCTCGCGGTTCCACACGTGCAGCGATTGCGGCTTCGTCGCGTGCGTCTGCAGCGTCAGCACCTGCGTCGGCGTCACCACCACCTGGCGGCAGTACTCGTCGGCGCCGGGGTAGCGGGCCGGCTTCTTTCCCTTCTTCGGATCGAGCACCACGAACTGCGACTTCATCGTCCCGATCGCCACGCTGCCGTCGGTGCCGACCCAGTTCGCATAGGTGTCGCAGGCGAACAGCTCCTGAAAGCTCCCATCGTCGAGCGACAGCCAGCCCACGCGGTTCGCACCGGGCCGTCCCCACAGCGCGCGTGAACCGGCGAGCGCGAAGCAGCCCTCGCGCGAGAACATCCCCAGCCCCGTCTTCGCCGGCCCAAACCGTCGATCGCGCAGCCCCGTGAACGGACCACGCGCCGCTGGCGCCGCCGCCGTCGTCGCTGGAGCCTGCGCCGCCCGCGTCGTCGCCGGAGCCTTCGCCTTCGCCGCCGCCCGCGTCGCCGGAGCCTTCGCCTTCGCCGCCGCCCGCGTCGCCGGAGCCTTCGCCTTCGTCGCAGCCCGCGTCGTCGCTGCAGTCGTCTTCTTCTTCGCGGTCTTCTTCACCGCGGGCTTCTTCGCGGTCTTCTGCACCGCGGCCTTCTTCGTCGTCGACTTCGCCGTCTTCTTTGCGCCCACAAAAACCTCCGGGGCGCGCAGCCTACGCACGACCTGGCGCGGCGGGGCGCGGCGGGCGCGTGAGCTTCGTCAACGCGCTCAGCCGGCAGCGTCGGCGGCGAGCTCTTCGGCTTTCAAAGCGCTGCGGACGGCGCCGAGAAAGTCATCGATGTCGCCACCCATGATCTTGGCAAGGTTGTGCACCGTGTGGCCGACGCGGTGGTCGGTGCAGCGGTCTTGCGGGAAATTGTAGGTGCGAATCTTGTCGCTGCGGTCGCCCGACTTCACCTGCGCCTTGCGCGAAGCCGCCTGCACCGCCTGCTGCTCCTGCAGCTTCATGTCGTACAGCTTTGACGCGAGAAGCTTCAATGCAATCTGACGGTTTTTCTGCTGCGAACGCTCTTGCATGCAGACGAGCACGATGCCCGAGGGCCGGTGGGTCAGGCGCACGGCCGACTCGGTCTTGTTGACGTGCTGACCACCGGCACCGCCGGCGCGCATGGTCTGCCACTCGAGGTCATCGGTGCGGATGTCGACGTCGACCTCTTCGACCTCGGGCAAGATCGCGACCGTGCACGCGGACGTGTGAATGCGGCCCTGCGCCTCGGTCTCGGGCACGCGCTGGACACGGTGAACACCGGCCTCGTAGCGCAACTTGCTGTACACTTGGTTGCCAGAGATCGACGCGATGACCTCTTTGAAGCCGCCGTGCGGACCTTCCGAGGCCGAGAGCAGCTCGACCTTCCATCCCTCGAGCTGCGCGTAGCGCGAGTACATGCCGAAGAGGTCGCCGGAGAAGATGGCGGCTTCGTCGCCGCCGGTGCCGGCGCGGATCTCGAGGATGACGTCTTTGTCGTCGAGCGGATCGCGCGGCAGCAAGAGCACGCGCAGCTTGTCGTCGAGCTCTTTGATCTCGGGCTCGAGGCGGGCCACCTCGTCTTTCGCCAGCGTGCGCATCTCGGCGTCGTTGTCGACGAGCAGGGCGCGGTTGCCCTCGAGCTCGCTCTTCTTCGTCGACAGCTCTTGAAACGTCGTGACGATGGGCTCAAGGCGCGCGCGCTCTTTCGACAGCTCAGACATGTCGCGCGGCGACAAGCCCGGCGCCATCAAGCGCTCAGTGAGCTCCGCGAAGCGGCGCTCGGCGTCGGCGAGACCGTCGAACATGTCTTCTTCAGGGTCCGAAGAAGATGTCGGTCTTGTTGCTGGTGACCGGCAACAGGGTGCCTGGGTCGATGAAGTAACCGCCCGAGTAGAAGACCTGGTTGATGAAGCCGTCGGCAGCGTTGTCGCCGCCGAGCAAGGCAAAGGCAGCGGCCTGGCGCGGCTGCGTCAACGGACCCGCCGTGGCCGCCCACGCGAACACCGGCGGCGTGGTGCCGGGGGTCGCGCGCAGCACTTCAGCGCCGACGGCGCCGTTGGGCACGACACCGCCGATGGCGACGAGGGTGCCGTCGCGCAGGCGGGCCATGGCGTGTCCGTAGCGCTCGCTCTGCAGGGGGGGGCCGTCGACGCAGACGACGCGCGCGTCGCGCAGCTGGCAGGTGATGAAGTCCTTCACGCCAGGGGCGTCGTCGTCGAGCACGCCGCCGTCGGCGCGGTCTTGTCCGCCGGTGACCGCGAAGCCGAGGTTGGCGGGGTCGAAGACGCTGACCTGGTGGCGCACGAAGCCGTGCTCGAGGGCGTCGGCCACCGACGAGATGTTCTGGATGTCGCCGCTGCTGACCTGAAGAATCTCGACGCCGCGCAGCGCGCCGGTGCCGTTCAAGCCGCCGATGATGCCGATGACGCCGCTGCCGCCGGCGGGAAAGCCCACAGCCTGGTGCATCGCCCGCGCGACGCCGAGCGTGCCGGCGGCCTCTTTCGACTTCGCCAGGTCGCCGTTGACGTCGAGGATCTCGATCGACGGCACGATGTTGGTCGAGGCGCCAGCGGCCGAGGTGAAGGTGCAGCCGTCGTCAGCGACGTCGCTGCAGCCGCCGACGATGGCGAGCAGACCGACGTCGGCCAGCAACGTCGCCGTGTGGTGCGCGCGCGCCGACTTGATGTCGATGGTGTCGATGTAGGGGTTGCCCGTCTGCCGCACGTCGACGATCTGCGCGAGCTTCACCGTCTGCGACTGGCCGCCGATGGTGCCGAAGCCGCCCCAGATGACGACGTTGCCGTTCGGCAGCGCCGTGGCCGTGTGGTAGGCGCGCGACGGCACCGCGTCGGGCAACTTGGTGAAGGTGCCGGTGACGACGTCGTAGACCTCGACCGACTTGAGCAACGTCTCGACCGGGGGCGTGGCGCCACCGTCGGGGCTGGCCCACACGGCGCCGCCAAAGATGAGCACTTTGTTGAGGCTCGGAATGTACGTGACCGTGTGGCCGTGGCGTCCGGTGACGGCTGCGCCGGCGGTCATCGTGCTGCACTGGCCTTCGACGTCGCGCGGCGAGCCGAAGCTGTCGACGCGGCCGACCATGATGTTGCCCTTCACGGCAGCGGTGGTCTCGTCGATGAGCATGGGCACCGTGCGACCCACCGCCTTCGGCGTCGACGACGGCGCCGTCGGCACCGGCTGCACCGTTATGTCGTCGGCGAAGCCTTCGACGGTGACGACGATTTTTTCGCCGAGGCCGATCGACATGCCCGACGCTTCGTTGGCCTTGAAGGCGACGACGTTGTCTTCGCCGCCAGAGGCCGCGGCGCCGTTCGACAGCATGCGGAACGAGATGACGCCGTTGAGCGCCTGGTTCTCTTGTCCGCAGGGCTCGACGAGGCTGAAGTCGACGGGCACCAGCTTTGTGCAAGCGCCGCCGAGCAGCGCGGCAGAGACGGCGAGGGCGGAAGCAAAGGTCAAACGCATGGCGGAATTCCTGAAGAACATCGGGGAAGTAGGAGCGCGGCGCCGAAACAACCGGCTCAGGGCGCGGCGGTGGGAACGCTGACGTTCACCTGCACGCCGGCAGCCGGGCGCGGGTCGGGGATGACGCCAGCGGCGACGAGGCCGACGCCGGTGCCTGCGAGGACGGCGACCGCAGCGACGATGCCGCCGACGACGACGGTGGGCAAAAACCACGGCTGATCGGTGATGGGGGCGTCGGCGTCGACGTCGCCATCGCCGCCGTCTTTGTTGGCGTAGGGGTCGTCGTTGTCGAGGGTCTTTCTCGTGCCGCTCTTGCCTTCGGCGATCTTGCGGTCGCCGTCGTCGTCGGTGTTGCCGACGTTGGCCTCGGCCTTGTCGTCTTCGTCGTCGCCGCCGACGCGCGAGGCGAGGGACTCTTTGCTGACCTTCACGTCGTACTTGACGGTGATCTCGGTGACCTGGACGCCGGCGCCGGCGCGGGCGCCTTCGATGAGGGCTTCGTCGGCGTCGGCAGCGGCGAGCTCGGGCTTGTCAGAGCCGACGATCTCTTCGAGGCGGGCGCGGGCCTTGAGCGACTCGATGCCGATGTCGAGCAGCGCCGCCTGAAAGGTGACGGGCGGCAAGAGCGCGACGTCGCCGCTGGCGGCGTCGACGTAGACGAACTGCGTGGGCACGCGGCCGCCGTCTTTGCTGGCGACGCCGACGAGGGCGCCCTTGAGGTTCTGCGCGCGGGCCGCTTCGGCGACCGTGGCTGCCGCCTCGGGCGACAGCTTGTTCATCGCGAGGTCTTCGCCGGGGCCCTTCTTGTCTTTCGACAAGAAGCCGGGGCTGACGACGGCTTCGCCGCCGGCGTCGACGGTGACGACGACGCCCCACGGGGCCTGTCCTTCGCGCAGCACGCGCACGAGGTGCGAGCCGGGCAGCAGGCCCGAGAAGCGCGCGGGTGCGGTGGTGGTCTTGCCGGCGTCGTTGACGCGGCCGTCGACGATGACGACGGCGCCGGTGCCGGTTTCGTCGACGAAGACCTTGCCGCGCTCGCCCTTCAACAGGCCGTCGCGCGCTTTTTTGTGCGTGCTCTGAAAGACACCAGGAAAGCGCTTCTTGTCGAGGTCTTGCTCGGGCAAATACGCAGCGACCATCGAGAGGCAGCGGCGCGTCTCGTCGTCTTGCGCCTGGCGGGCGGCGACCTCGGCGAGGCCCAACCACGCGTCGACGAGGGGCTGCGGGCTCTCGAGCACCGCGGCGGCTTTTTCATAGGCCGCGAGGCTCATCTCGAAGCCCTTCTTGGCCTTGCCGAAGTTGAGCTTCTGCAAGAGCGACTGCGACTTGCCGAGCAGCTCGTCGCCTTCTTTCTTTGATGCTTCGGCTGCTGACGCGTCGGAGACGACGCCGCCGCCGCCCGACGACATGTTCAGCGAGACGACCTCGACGGTGGCGGACTCGTTGAAGGCCTTGATGACCTCAGACGTGAGCTGATCGCCCAGCGTCTTGCCGGCGTCGCCGAGGGGCACAAGCGGCAACATGCCGACCTTGAGGTCTTTGGCTTTGACGGGCACGACGGTGGGGGTTCTGTCGCCGTCGCCTCTGACGGGGGCGAGGATGTCGTCTTCGTCTTCTTCGTCGTCGCCGCCGCGGGCTTTGGTGTCGCCTTTCGCTGCTTCTTTCTTTGCGTCTTTGCCCTGGGCGAAGGCAGCGGGGGCCAGACCGATCGTCAGCAAGCCGGTGGCGAGAAGCAGCGGGAGAACCAGACGACGCATGAAGCCTCCAGTGGGCGCGATCGGACGAACATCCGACCTCTGCCAGACCCCCGACGTCGACACAACGCGGGGCTTTCGCAGCTGCCAACGGCCGGGCCACGACAACGGTGTCCGATGTTTTGCCAGGGACGCGATCCCGACATCGCATCCGGCTGCGGCGACGACGACGGCACGGCTGCTGCTCAGCGGCTGGCACACCCAAGAACAGGACACACCATGCACCACCCCGTCCCCCGTCGGTCCCGCAGTTGGGCCGGCGCCGGGTTCGTCGTCGTCGTCGCCAGCCTCGGCTGCAGCGATGGACAGCTCGGACAAGCCCAGCTCGACACCCCTTGTGCGTCCACCGACGCCGACTGCACCGGCGAAGAGGCCCGCGCGCCGATCGCGCAAGGGGCCCGCTTCGACCTCGTCGTCGCGCCGAAGCTCTCGGGCGCGTTGGCGGTGCCGCTGCACCTGCGCCCCGTCGACCCCGACGTCGTGGGCCTCGACGACGGCGTGCTCGTCGCCGGCAAACCCGGACTCACCGCGGTGCTGTTGCTCACCGACACCGACGAGGTCGTCGACGTCATGCACGTCACCGTGCAGAAGCCCGAGCAGCTGACGCTGCACCGGTCGCTGCAGCAAGGCGTCGTCGTCGACGACCGCCCGCTGCCGCCGTCGATCGAGGTCTTTCCCAACGAAGAGCTCACCTTGCGCCTCAACGTGTGGAGCGGCGCGCAGCAGCTCGGCGGCGACACCGACGACGCGTGGACGACGAGCAACTCCGCGTTTCAGATCATCCACCAGGGCTTCGCCCGCGAGCGCCGGGTGCGCGCTCCCGCCGAGGGCTCCGCCGACGTCGTCGTCACCCTCCCCACCGGTCTCTCGACCACCGTTCACTTCGAGGTGGTCCAATGACCGCTGTGTTGAAATCCGTTGTGATGGTCGGCGTCCTCGCCGCGTTGGGTGCCTGCACGAACACCTCGATCACAGTGCTCACGCAGGCCCCGCCCGGACGCACGGCGGCGCTCGACGTCGAGAACCGCACCCTCACCGTGACGCGCGGGCTCGCGGTGGTGCTCGAGTGCAGCGAGTACGACGACAGCTACAGCGGACCCTGCCGCGCGCTCGACGTCGACGTCTCTGGCGACGACAGCGTCGACGTCTTCGGCGTCCATCTCGATTCGTTGGCGGGGCAAACGGTCAACGACACCAGCGACTTTGGCGAGCAGTCGTTGTCGGCGCCATCGCCGCGCAACGGCGTGCTGCTCGCGGCCAAGACGGCAGGAACGTCGACGTTGTCGCTGACCGCGTCGGCAGCGCCGGTGGAGCTGACGTTGATCGTCGAGCCCGCCCCCGAAGACGCCGACGACGCAGACGCAGACGCAGACGCAGACGACGACGACGGCTAGGTCATCTTGCGAGCGACGACCTCGTAGCGGGCATCGGTGCGCAAGCTGGCGAGGTCGTCGTCTTTCAAGAAGTGAACGCGGTCGTCGTAGCCCGCAGCGACGGCCTGCTCGAGCCAATAAAACGCGTCGTCGTTGCGCGCGAGACGGGCGCAACAGCAGGCCGCGTTGTAGGCGTTGATGGGCTCTTTCGTCGACGTGAAGAGCGACCGCGACAGGTCGAGGGCCTCGGCGAATTTGCCGGCGAAGAACAGGGCCTGCTCGATGAGCGCCTTGTCGCCCGACTTCTCGGCTTCATCGATGGCGTCTTTGTGAAATCCCGCCGCGTTGAGCGCGGTGACGAGGTGCGGACGCCAAAACAGCGGCTGCTGTGCGGCCAACTGTTGCAAGAGCGGCAGGGCATCTTTCGCGCGCCCGAGGGCGAGCAAGACCGGCGCGGTGATGGCCGGTGACGCCGTGCCGGGCGGCATGAGCTGCAACACGCTCATGGCCTCAGCCGGACGATCGAGGGCGAGCAGCGCGTGCGCCTGCATCTGCAACAGCGACGCGCGCGCCCGCGGTTGTTGCAAGCGGGCAGCGACGGCGCCGGCGCGGGCGGCGACGAAGGCGACATCGCCCTTGTCGTGGGCGGCGACGACAGCGTCGACGTCGTCTTTGCTGCCGCGGTCTTTGCGCGCCTGCCAGAGCTCACGCAGCTTGCCGGCCTGGGCGAAGACCAACCAGATCAACAAGAAGCCGAGAAAGAACAGCTGGTAGACGACGGCGACGACGAAGACCGCGGCGGCGACGACGACGGAGACGACGTTGGCGTAGTCGTCACCCTGCTGCGGCCACTTCTTCTTGAGCAGCGCTTGCATCACGTGGCCGCCATCGAGCGGCAAGATCGGCAAGAGGTTGAGCGCGCCGTAGCCGAGGGTCACCCACAGCACGTCGCCGACGAACATGCGCCACACCGCGTGCTCGATGGGCACAAAGGCGTCGACGAAAAAGAAGACGGCGCCGAGGGCGAAACCGGCGAAGGGTCCAGCCAGCGAAATGGCGACCTGCTGTGACGTCGTAAGCCGCGTGCCTTCGTGAAACGCGGTGCCGCCCATGCCGTGCAGCTCGATGCGCACCTGGCGGGCGTAGCGGCGGGCCACCAGCGCGTGCCCGAGCTCGTGCACCAGCACCGAGAGAAAGGCGCAGACGACCCAGACGGCGATGCCGGTGACGTCGCGCCGCGAGGCCGCCACCACGCTCACGATCAAGAAGGCCGGCGTCACCTGCACCGGAATGCTCAACACGCGAAACGAAAGACCCGCCATCGAAGGCAGCGTATCAGTCGACGGCGGCGACGGCGCTGACCTCGCTGACGACGTCGTCGCCTTCGAATTCGAAGCCGGCGGCGATGGCGACGATGACGATCAAGCCGAAGAGTCCACGCATGTTTCACCTCGCCTGCAGGCTCGACGACGCCAATGACGACGCCGTGACCGGGACTTGGCGGTGACGCGCCGGATCCGTGGCAAACGAGGCAGCGCAGACTGCAGGCAAAAGAAAACCCCGAGTTGCCTCGGGGTCTTCTGGCGGAGCGGACGGGACTCGAACCCGCGGCCTCCGGCGTGACAGGCCGGCGTTATAACCAACTTAACTACCGCTCCACGGCGTCAGTTGCGCGAGTTTCGTACCGGGCGCCCGGCAAGGCGTCAAGAACGATCATCGATCATTCACGACTTCTTCGGTCCGACGCGCACGACTTCGACCAGGGCCGTCGACGTGCGGCGGGGCCGCGGGCGGGGCTTCTTGTCGTCGTCGAGGGCGTTGGCCGAGCGCGTGCGCGAAGGGGCCGGCGGCGGCACCTCTTCGAGCGGCGGCGCGCGGCGGCGGCTCTTGGCGGGCTCTTCTTCTTTCGGCGCTTCTTCGGCCACAGGCTCAGGCTCGGGCGGCAGCGCCGAGGGCGGAGGAATGATCTCTTCGCCGCGCTTCGGCTTCTTGGCCGCCGCACCACCGCGGCCCCGCTTCGGGCGCGGGGCTTCTTCTTCTTCACGCTCACGCCGCGCAGCGACCGCCGCAGGAGCCGCAGCAGGAGCAGGAGGAGCAGGAGCAGGAGCCGGAGCCGGAGCCGGAGCAACAGGCGTCGCGGGCGTGGCACTCGCTTCGATCTCGACGCTCGCCGGTTCGACGCGAGCGGATTCACCGCGGGCTTCAACGCGCGGGGCAGGGGGGGCGGCCGCGCGTGGCGGAGGCGGCGGCAACGGACCGCGGCGGCGGTGCTCGTCGAGGCTCTCGAGGTAGAGGCGTTCGTCAGAGGCCGGCAAGACCGCCAACCGGATGCGGTCGTCGGGGTAGCGGTTCACCACCTTGTTCGCGATGTAGTTGAGCGACATCAACGCGGCGTTGCCCATGACAAAAAGAGGCTCGCCGCTGTTGTCGGCGCGGCGCTCGGCGGGCAGGTCGGCTGAAGCACCCTTGTCGTCGATGGTGACCAGCAGCTTCGGTTTGTCGCCGTCTTCGATGATGCGGGCGAGGACGACGGCGTCGCGGCCGGCTTCGCGGACGATGGAGCCGACGAAGGCTTCTGCTTCTTTTCTCTTATCTTCGGCCGGCGTTTTCAGTGTGTATTCAAAGCGGTCGTCTTCGTCGAAGTCGAAGAAGCGCTGCGCCCGGCGCTCGTTGACCTCTTGGGCGGCGACGCCGTCGACCTGCTCGAACTTCTTGCGGGGCCCCCTTCCATCAGCGCGTCCGTCGGCGGGCGCGTTCGGTGACCGCTGTTGGTTCTGTTGCCGCTCGGCCCGGTCACGGTCCATGCGCTCGGTGCGCTCGCGGTCGCGTTGGTCGCGCAGCTCTTGGCGCGCCTCGCGCTGCTGGTCGTCGGCCGCGCTGCCAGCGCCTTCGTATTCGCCGGTCTCTTGGTTGTAGCCCTCAGGGGCCACCGGCGGACGGTGCGTGCCGCCCGCGATGATCGGGTTGACGCCGCCGACGAGGTAGCGACCGACGCGCTCGATGGGCGCTGCGCCCTTCGGACGTCCGCTGCGACGACGCTTCTTGCTGTCGAGGTCGAGCAAGACCCCCGAGATCTCGTGCGTCGGCGACGCTTCGACGCGGTTGCCGACGTCGTCGACGGGGACGAATTCTTCTTCTTCGGGGTCTCGGCGGTTGCCGATGTCGTCGGGGGGCACGAGCACGGGCTTGAAGCTCTTGCGATTGCCCACGTCGTCGTTCGGCTGCAGGCCGTTGGCCTCGCCCGTCCAGGCCCGGCCGTCGTGGGCGTGATGGCCACCGCCACCGCCGCCGCCGCCGCCGCCGCCGCCTCCGCCGCCACGGTGGCGTCGGTTTTTGCGAAATCCCATGTGGTCAGCCGTACTTTCTCTTGATGATAGCCGATTGTGCCATGCGCAAAAGGCTGTTGGTGATCATGTAGATCGAGAGACCAGAAGCCATGTTGAACATGATGAACAAGAAGAACACCGGCATGCCGTACATCATGTACTTCATCTGCGGCTGATCTTCGGGGGGCGGCTGCTGCAACGTCGAGACGAACATCAGGCCGCACACGATGAAGGGCAAGAGCGGAAAGCCGAACAAGATGGCGTCGGGCTGCGTCAGGTCGAGGATGCCCAGGATCGGGAAGGGCTGCTGGAACAGCTCGACCGACGTCGAGAGCGTGCGGTAGAGGGCCATCCACACCGGCATCGACACGAGCATGGGCAAGCAGCCCATCAGGTTGGCGAACGGGTTGACGCCCTTGCTCTTGAAGAACTCTTGCTGCTTGCTGACCATCAGCGTCTGGTCGTGCCCGAACTTCTCTTTGAGTTTGTCGAGGTCGGGCTTCAGCTCTTTCATGATCTTGCTGAACTTCTTCATCTCAACCATCGACTTGTGGGTGAGAGGCAGCGTCAGACCGAAGATGCAGAGCGTGAGACAGATGATGGCCCAGCCATAATTCTGCACCTCGCCCTTGATGCGCACGAGGCCCCACAAGAGCGGGCGCGAGATGACGGCGAGCATGCCGACGTCGATGGATTCTTCGAGGCCGTGCCCGAAGGTCTCGAGAATCGTGATCTGCTTCGGGCCCAGAAAGGCCTGCTGCGCTAACCTCTTTGAATCGCCCGGCGCGAGCGGTATCGCCGAAAGCTCGCCGTCGTGCTGGATGACCTTGCCGGTGTCGACAGCGGACTGCCCGGCGCTGACGGCCTGCTGAAAGAAGCTCGCCGAGCAACCGTCGGTGGGCGTGCTGTCGAACTCGATGGCGGCGAGAAAGTAGTGGCGGTCGATCGAGGCCGACTGCACCAGGCCGGTGAACGTGAAGTCTTCGGGGTCGTCTTGGACCTTCTTGGAGAGAAAGTGGTTTCGCTCGTCTTTGACCACGCAGGCGCCGCCGAGGCGGTCGGTGCTGGGCGACATGAAGCCGCCTTCGTCGCGCTCGCCGACGCGCTCGCCGCCGCTGAGAATCATGTCGAGCAGCGCTGTCTTCTTCGCGTCGCTCTCGTTCTTGAGCGTGAGCTCGTGCTTCACCGTGAAGGTCTTGTCGTCGAAGGTGTAGCCGCGGGTGACGCGCACGCCCGACGCCGTCAGGCGGCTGTAGACGATGCCGTGGGCGTCTTCGCTGACGACTTCGTAGGCGGCGTCAGCGGCGAGGTCGACGTCGCCGCCGCGCGAGCGCAGCGCCGCGATCTGGGCGCCCTGGTTGCGCGCTTTGGCGAGGTCGACGGCGACGGCGTTGGCGGCGTCTTCTTTTTTCTTGAGCTTGGTCTCTTTGTAGTCGCTGAGCGCGAAGCGCGTGATCTGCGCGCCGTGGCTCGAGACCGAGGCGTCGTAGCCGCCGACGATGTCGCCACCGCCGCCGGCTTTGGCGACGTCAGCAGCGAACGTCTTCGTCGTCTCGGGCAACGAATTCGGCGTGCCCGTCGTCGCCGGCGCCGTCGTCGGATCCGTCGTCGTCGTCGTCGTCGTCGTCGCGGTCTGCGCAGCCGCGTCTTTCTCGGTCACCTTTGGCGGCGTCTTGGGGCCAAGAAATGCTTGCACCGCCATCCAGCCGACGAGCATCAACGACGCCGTGAGCAGAACGCGGCTCATGGAGCTGCCGCCGCCCTGCTGGGGGTCGAGAGGGGGAAGAAATCCGCCGGGGGCGTTGCTCATGCGAGTTCCTGGATTCTCTGAGCGCGGGGCTCTGGGAAGCGCTGTCACGATCGACGCGAACGGCGCTGGTCTGAAAGGACGTAGGCGAGCGTAAGGGTCGACGCAACCAGCGAAAAGACAAGACGCGGCCGCATTCCCACGTCGTCGGTCAGGTGGCGCTTTGCCACCGGCCTGTCACGTGACGCCGTCAGCCCGTGAAGAGGCGGGCGAGGCGCGCGATGAACGACGGCTTCGCTTTCAGATCACGCAGCGCCTCGTCGAGGGCGCGGCGAAAGGCGCGGCAATCGGGGTAGCGCTCGCTGCGGTCGCGCTTCAGCGCACGCAAGACGGCGTCGTCGACGTTGGCGGGGATGTTCTTCCGCTGCTCTGACGGCTTCTTGGGCTCGTTTCTGCGGGCGGCTTCGGCGACGTCGCGGTCGGTCGGTCCGTCGAAGGGGTAGCGGCCCACGAGGCAGCCGTAGGCGACGACGCCGATGGCCCAGACGTCGGTCTGCGGCGACGGCAGCTGCGTCACCGACATCTCGAACAGCTCTGGCGCCATGTAGCGGACGCTGCCGACGCGCACGCCGGTGTCTCTGACGTCTTTGGCGGTGGCGGCGCCGAAGTCGAGGACGACGAGCTCGTCTTTGGGTTCTGTCCAACGGTCGGTGACGGTTCGGCGGGCCGCCGCGCGCAGCATGATGTTGCTCGGCTTGAGGTCGCCGTGCACCACGCCCTGCTGGTGCGCGGCGTCGGCGATCTCGCACAGGTCGCGGGCGATGGTCAGGGCCCGCTGCGGCGCCATCGGTCCTTCGTTCATCAGGTCGCCGAGGGTGCGGCCCTCGACGAGCTCGAGGGTCAAATAGCGAAGCGGACCGTCGAAGGTCTCTTCTTCGTGCAGCTCAAAGATGCGCGAGAAGCCGGGGTGCGCCACGCGCCGCGAGAACAAGATCTCGCGGCGAAAGCGCTCGACGGCGGCCTCGCTGGCGTCGTCGGCGAGCACCTTGACGACGACGGGCAGGTCGAGGCTGGTGTCGTGCGCCTTCCACACCGTCGAGAACGCGCCGTGGCCGACGATGGCGTCGAGCCGGTAGCGGCCGAGGCGCTTGCCGGCGCCGATGTCAGACCGCGCCCGCGGCGCAGCGTTCGTCGCCGTCGCCGTCGCCGTCGTCGCGTTCGTCGTGTTCGGCGATGAGGACGAATCCTCACCCGACGTCGCGAGCGCCGGACCCGTCGTCGTCGTCTCTGCGCCAGACCCGGTGACCGGCGGCAGCGTCGGCGGCTCGGTCTCGGGCTGCGCCTGAGCGGGCGCGCGCGGCACCGGGGCGGTGGGCTCGTTGGGCTCGTTCGGCGCGTCGGGGTGCTTCGTGACAGCCATCTTCACGGCGCCCCCGGCGGCACGAGAGCCGCCGTGCGTGGCGCGGCATCGTCGTTGCCGGTGTCGACATCGACGAGGCCGGCCAACGAGACCGGCAGGTGTCCTTCGGCGCGGGCGGCGCCGGTGACGACGCGGGCGGCGGCTTTGGCGCTGTCGTCGCGCCAACCAAACGCGCACACGTACGTCGACACGGTGGGAAACGCGCCGAGCAAATAGGGCGAGCCGAACGAGACGACGACGATGGGCTTCTCGGGCAGGGCCTTTTGCACGGCGCGCACGAGGGGCGCATGCGCGCCGTCGTTGACGCCGATGACGACGACGTCGGCGTCTTTGGCGAGGGCCACGAGGCGCGCCGCTTCTTTCGCCGTCTGGGCCTTTGACGGCGACCACGACAGCGCCAGCGTCTTCGCCAAAGACCCCGACGCCTGCACCTGCGCTGCCACCGCCGAGACGAACGACGCTGGTGCGGCGGCGACGACGACGTTGCCCTTCAGGGGCAGCAGGTGCGCTTGGTCTTTGACGACGGTGATGGCGCGGCGGGCCACGTCGCGCAGGGCCTTGCGATCGTTCTTGGCCAGCAGCTTTTTGCTGGCTTTGACGTCGACGGGGGCGCGCGAGAACAGTCCGGCGCGGGCCTTGGTCTCGAGCACGCGGCGCACCGCTTGTTGCAAGCGCTCGGGTGGAATTCGGCCGCTGACGACGGCGTCTTTGAGGGCGTTGTGCACCTCGCGCTTTTTCTCAGGAAACCACAGCACCATCACCATGTCGGCGCCGGCGACGACGGCTCTGACGGCGGCTTCGCCGGCGCCGTAGCGGTCGACGATGCCCTGCATCTCGAGCCCGTCGGTGATCACGAGCCCGTCGTAGCCGAGGTCTTCGCGCAACAGCGTCGTCAGCACCTTGGCGCTGACGGTGGCGGGTACGTCGCTGCCTTCGGCGATCATCGGCAGCGCGATGTGCGCGGTCATGATGGCGGGCAGTCCTTCGGCAAAGGCGCGGGCGAAGGGGCGCAATTCGACGGCGTCGAGGCGAGCGCGGCCGTGCTGCAAGACCGGCAAGCCGTAGTGGCTGTCGACGTCGGTGTCACCGTGGCCGGGGAAGTGTTTGGCGACGGCGACCACGCCTTCGTCTCTGAGTCCGCCGGCGTAACCGACGCCGATCTCGGCGACCTTTTCGGCGTCGCCGCCGAAGCTGCGGATGCCGATCACCGGGTTGCGCGGGTTGCTGTTGACGTCGAGCACCGGCGCGAGGTTCATGTTGAAGCCCCACGCCACGAGGTCTCGGCCGAGGGCCCGGCCGACCTCGCGCGCGAGCACCGGGTCGTCGGTCGCGCCCAACGCCATCGCCGACGGCAGCACCGCCGCTTGCGACTTCAAGCGCACGACATTTCCACCTTCTTGGTCGACGGCGATGAACGGCGGGATCGTCACGTGGGTCCGGGCGACGTCGACGACGACGTCGTGGGCGCGGATGCCTTGCACCAGCTTCAGCGTCTGCTCGGGCGAGGTGATGTTTCTGGTGAAGAGCGCCAGGCCGCCCGGCTGCATCTCGTCGAGAAAGCTGCCGATGGTGCTGTCGATGGTGGTGCCGCCGAAGCCCAGCAGCAGCAGCTGTCCGACCTTTTGCTCGAGCGTCATCTGTTCGACGACGGCAGCGACGTCGACGCCGTCGAGGGCCCACGGCGGTGGGGGCGGGCCGCTGCTTTGCACGCTGCTTTGCAGAGCGGGTGCGGCGGCGCTCAATGCGAGCGCGAACACGACGACGGAGAACACGTGGTCAGCTTAGCGACCGCTTGTATCTCCCCGAAATTCTTGGCCGATCCGCCCAAAAAGCAACGGGCGCAGGAGTCACGCCCCTGCGCCCGCGCCGCTCACGACGTCGTCAGATGACGAGCTGGCCGCTGCGCAGGAGGTAGGCGAGCTGCTTGCGCTGGTCGGCGTTCAGCAGCTTGTGGGTCTTGTCGAGGGCCACGACGACGGCGTCGCGCAGCTTCTCGGCCGTCGCCACCCGCGACTGCGCGGCTTTCTGGGCCACCTCGGCGTCGAAGACGTCGCCGCCGAGGGCGTCGGCAAAGGCGCCGATGCTGCGGCGCTCGTCGACGGCGGCCTGGGCCCGCTCGGTCTTCAAGTCGGCGAGGATCGCGGCGAGGGCCTCGATCTGGTCCTCGTCGAGCTCGAGCTTCCACGCCATGAAGCGCAGCGGTCGGCGCACGCCGAAGCCGCCGCCGTCTTCGCTGCCGCCGCCAGCCGCAGCCCACCGTTCACGGGGGTCGTGACCGGGTCCACCGCGCTGTCCGTGTCCGTGTCCGTGGCCGTGACCGAAGCTGGCGCCGGCTGCGCAGCCGCCGCCGCCGTGGTCGCGGGATTGGCGTTGTGCCTCTTTCCACCAGTGCAGGAAGCCTGGGTGCATGTCGTACTCCATGTCGCGCCGGGTCTCAGACTCCGGCGGTGGTTGCCCCTCCGGCACATCGCGCGGAGGGTGGTGCTGGATATGAAGCCACCTGCCGCGCCTTGGACAAGCTGGTGCCTCGCCGTCGGCCTGCTCGCCGGCGGGTGTGAGAAGCGCGCACCCGCGGTCGTCGCCGCCAACGCTGATGCCGGCGTTGTCGACGTCGACCACGACGCCGTCGCCGCCGAATTAGAGCCGTTCGAGCGCGCGCTGCGGCCGATCGTGAAGAAACGTTTCGCCGACCGCGCCCGGGCAGATCACGGCTCCGATCCGGTGGCGGTCGCGGTGGCCCACGGCGTCGTCGGCGCGCTGCTCGCCGGCGACAACCGCCTGGTGACGACCTCGCTCGACAGCGACGCGATCCGGCCGACGCTGCCGTTCCCGTCGTCTCTTGTGGCCGACGGCGACCGCTTCGTCGTCGGCAGCAGCGTCAGCGGCCACCTGCAGTGGTTCGGCGCCGGCGGCGATGCCGACGTCGATGTCGGCGTCGCGGGCGTCGTCGCCCTCGCCGCCAAAGACGGCGTCGTCGACGCAGCCTCCACCGACGGCGCCGTCGTCAGCGTCAAGGGCGGCGTCGTCGTCGGCGGCTGCGACGTCGGCGCCGGCCTCGCGTCGCTGGTGCGCCTGCCGCACCACCTCGTCGCGTTGTCGGCGCTCGACCACCGCGTCGTCGTCTTCAACCTCGACGACAAGACAGGCGCGCCCCGCTGCGCCTCAGCGCGCGCCGCGCAATTCAAAGGCCTGCTCTACACGGCCATCGCCGAAGAAGACGCAGCCGGCGCGGTCGACGTCTTCATCGGCGGCATCGAAGACGCAGACCTCGACCGCAGCGGCGGCGCCTTTGGCAACATCGACAGCTTCGTCTTCGGCGTCCACGTCGACGGCGACGTCGTCACGCGCACGTTCTCGACCAACGTCGGGGCGCACGGGGTGGTCACGCCTCGCGTGCTCGTCAAAGACACAGACACCGCCACCGTCGTCGTCATCGGCCGCGGCTCGGGCGTCTGGGCGTGGCTCGATCCGAAGAGCGGCGCGGTGCTGCGCACGGTCAACGACAAGCCCGGCGCCGTCGCCGCGATCATCACGGGCGACCACCAGTTCGTCGTCGCCAACGACCTCGACGACAGCGTCCGGCACGTCGGCAGTGCCGCCACCCGCCGCAGCGCCGACGCGCAAGCGCGCCTCGGCGAGCAGCTGGTGTTCACGACGGCGATGGCGCCACAGCAGTCGTCGACGGGGACGTCGTCGCGCTTCACCTGCGAGGCTTGTCACTGGCAGGGCGGCGTCGACGGACGCATCCACAACACTGGCCGCGTCGACGACGACGGACACGCCATCACGGCGACGACGAAGCCGTTGTTCGGCCTGTTTCAGAACCCGCCGCTCTTCTCGCGCGCCCTCGATCGGACCGTGAGCTTGATGGTGCACGCCGAGTTCAAGGTGGCGAACAAGAACACGCCGCAGTCGCCGTGGTTCGACCTGCCCGCCAGCGTCGACGGCGCGCCGCACACAGCGACTGAATTGCGCCGCGCGATGATCGCGTTTTTCGCGTCGTTCGATTCGCCGCCGAACGCGCGCGCGCACGGCAGGTCGAAATTCGACGACGACGAACGCGTCGGCGCGGCGGTGTTTCAAACGCGCTGCGCCAGCTGCCACCAGCCGCGCGTGTTCGCCGACGACGCCGCCAGCACTGTCTTCGTCGAAGAAGCCGTCTTCGCCGGATCCGCCGTCTGGGCCAGCGACGCCCACGTCGACACAGGCGTTCGTCCGCTGGTGCATCCTGCTGGCGCGCGGGTGTCGTCGCTGCGGGGCATTGCGCGCAAGACGCCGCTGCTCACGAACGGCGCCGCCCGCGATCTGCCGGCGCTGTTGCAGATGGTGCGCGTCGTCGACGGCCAGACGAAGCACGCGTCGACGAATGCGGCGACGTCGGGGACGCCGCTGCCGGAGCCGGAGCAGCAGGCGTTGCTGACGTTCTTGCGGCTTCTCTGACTTGCACCGACGACGACGTTTGCGGTCTGCTCTGCGCCTCTGCAGAGGAGTCACCGCATGACGAGCACTTTGATCACGGGCGGCCGCATCATCACCGCCGACGCCGACTTCATCGGCGACGTCTACATCGTCGGCGAAGCCATCGCCGCGGTCGGCACTGACCTCGGCAAGACCTACAAAGCCGACAAGGTCATCGACGCCACCGGCAAGTACATCTTTCCGGGCGGCATCGATCCGCACACGCACTTCGACATGCCCTTCGGCGGCACGTCGTCGGCCGACGACTTCGAGAGCGGCACCATCGCCGCGGCCTTTGGCGGCACGACGACGATCATCGACTTCGCCATCCAGAACAAAGGCGAGAGCACGCTCAAAGGCCTCGACACGTGGCACAAGAAGGCAGACGGTAAAGCCACCATCGACTACGCCTTTCACATGATTGTGACCGACATGCCCGAAGACCGGCTGCCAGAGATGGAGCGGTTGGCCACCGAGGGCATCACCTCGTACAAATTGTTCATGGCCTACCCCGGCGTCTTCTACGTCGACGACGGCACCCTCTACCGCGCGTTTCGCCAGGCCGGCGAGAACGGCACGCGCATCTGCATGCACGCCGAGAACGGCATCGTCATTGATGAGATCATCAAAGGCGCGATCAAGGATGGAAAAACAGCGCCCATCTATCACGCGTTGACCCGCCCGACGCGGATGGAAGCCGAGGGCGTGCACCGCGCCATCGCCATCGCCGAGGTAGCGAACGTGCCCCTCTACATCGTGCACCTCTCGTCGAAAGACGCGCTTGAAGTGGTGCGCCGCGGCCGCGCCGGCGGTGTCGACGTCTCGGCCGAGACG
>JANNAY010001441.1:0-2288 GCA_031384945.1 Deltaproteobacteria bacterium | reverse complement strand
GTAGCCGTCGCGGCCGGGGTCGCCGGGGGTGTGCAAGAAGGTCCACATCAGCGCGGGCCAGGCGAAGGCGAGGTTGACCACCAAGAGCGCGAGGTGCTGCCAGACAAAGGTGTGCGGCAATTTTTCGTCGCCGACGACGAGGTGGTCGAGCCTTCCGCGCGGCAACAGCAGCGGCGTGATCTGCAGGTGCACCACGCGGCCCATCAAATAGGCCTGCGCCGTCGCCGAGATGAAGCCGAGGGCGACAGCGCCGATGATGACGTCTCTGACGATGTCGAAGCGGGCGAGCACGTCGCTGAAGCGAGAGACGACGACGAAGACGCCGGCGAAGACGACGTGGGCGCCGAGGACGACGCTGAAGACGCGCGTCGGCAGCCGCAGCGCGGTGATGACCTTGGCGCGCGGCAGCTGCTCGGCCGGCACGCCCGCGTCGAGCAGCTTGGTGAGGGATGCGTACGGCGCGCCGATGAACGAGCTGAGCGGCAGCGCGATCAGGGCGATGATCGCCTGCGCCGTCAGCGCGAACGTCGCCAGCTGCTCGCCGAGCGCGCCGGGCCGGTTCATCACCATGAACAACGAGATGGTCGCGATGATCAACGACCCCGACCCTGCCGAGCGCGCCCACACCCCCCACCACGTGGGCAGGCGCGGCAGCGCAGCAGGCGCAGGAGGAGCCGACGTCGACGTCATCGTCTACGAACGCCGCGCCGCGGGGTTCTCGCCCACGATCTCGCCGTTTTCGTAGAGGTAGATGCCCTTGCCGGCTTTCTTGCCGGTGTGCCCGAGCTTCACGAGCCGCTTCAACAAGCGCGGCGCGCGAAAGCCGTCGGTGCCGATCTCTGCGTGCAGGCCCTCGGTGATGTTCAAGCGCACGTCGAGACCGACGAGGTCAGAGAGGGCCAGCGGGCCCATCGGGTGTCCGTAGCCGAGCTTCATCGCCTGGTCGATGTCGGCGGCCGAGGCGACGCCTTCTTCGAGCATGCGCAGCGCTTCGTTGCCGAGCGTGATGCCGAGCCGCGACGTCGCAAACCCCGGCGCGTCGTTCACCACGATCGAGGTCTTGTTCAAGCGCTTGGCCAACGCGAGGGCGCGATCGAGGGTCGACGACGACGTCAGCGGCCCCTTCACGATCTCGAGCAGCTTCATGATGTGCACGGGGTTGAAGAAGTGCAGGCCGATGACGTCGTCGGGGCGCTTCGTCGCCGCCGCGATCTCGACGATCGACAGCGATGAGGTGTTGCTGGCGAGCAGCGCGCCAGCAGGCATCGCGTCGTCGGCCTCTTTGAAGAGCGCCTTCTTCCACTCCATCTTTTCGGGGATGGCCTCGATCAACAGATCACACGACGACAGCGCCGCCTTTGACGTCGTCGCCGTCAGCCGCAGCAGCGTCTGGTCGCGCTGGTCTTTTGTGAGCTTTTGCTTCTCGACGCCCTTGTCGAGGTTGGCCGTGATGGCCTTGAGCCCTTTGTCGACAAAGGCTTGTTCGACGTCGACGAGGGTGGTGCTGATGCCGGCTTGCGCGAGCACCTGGGCGATGCCGTGTCCCATGGTGCCGGCGCCGACGACGACGGCGCGTTGGATCTCTGGTTGGTTCATCGCCGGTCAGCTAACCACGTCGCATGAGCGAAGTGGAGAAAGCTGACGTCGTCGACGCCGACGCAGAGGGGGCGGAGCAGCGGCGCAGCGGCCTGCGCTGGCTGGTGGGCCTGCGCTGGTGGGCGCTCGCCGGCGCGATGGTCGGCGTGTTGGTGTCGATGGCCTTGTCGTGGACCTTCGTGTCGACGCCCGCTGTCTCGTTTGGCTTGTTGGTGATGGTCGTCGTCAACGGCGTGCTCTTGTGGCGCACGCGCCGCGACTTCGCCGTCGGCAGAAACGAGCTCTTGCTGCACGCCACCGTCGACCTCGGCCTGTTGACGTGGCTGCTGGCGTGGGCTGGCGGCGTGCGAAATCCGCTGTCGTTGGCGTTCTCGTTTCACGTCGTGCTCGGCGCGCTCTTGAACGGACGCCGCGGCGCGCTGTTCTCGTCGGGCGCCAGCCTCGTGATGCTCGGGCTCTTGTGGGGGCTCGAGCAGGCCGACGCCCTGCCCGTGCCACCGCTGCGCGAACCGCCGGCCATCTTGTGGGCGCTCTCCCTCGGGCTGCTCGTCGTCGGCCTCGGCTACCTCGCCCTCGAGATCGCCGAGCGGCAGGGCCTCGAGCGGCAGCGCGCTCGCGCTGGACAAGAAGACGCCCAGCGCGCGCTTGATTTGTTGTTGTCGATGCTGACGGCGCTCAAGGTCGGCGTCGAC
>JANNAY010001413.1:0-3968 GCA_031384945.1 Deltaproteobacteria bacterium | reverse complement strand
GGCTTGTTCCGCGTGGCGTCAGTCGACGACGACGACGGCGCCGAATGCGCGGGCTTTGGTGAGCGTCTCTTGCCACTCCCGCTCGGGGTCGCTGTCGATGACGATGCCGCCGCCGACGTGCACGCTGCCGGGTCCGTCGTCGTTGCGCACCCACGTGCGGATCAACAACGACGACACGAAGACGCCGTTGCCGTCGACGACGCCCAGGACGCCGGTGTAGACGCCGCGGTCGCCGTCTTCGAGGTCGCGGATGACGTCGACGGCGGCGCTCTTCGGCGCCCCCGTGATCGAGCCGCCGGGCGTTGTCGCCTTGAGCAACTCAAGCAGCCCGACATCGTCGCGCAGGCGCGCAGAGATGCGGCTCTCGAGGTGGTGCACCGACGGCGTCGTCACGACGTGCATCAGGCTCTCGACGACGACGCTGCCGACGCTGGCGACGCGGCCGAGGTCGTTGCGCAGCAGGTCGACGATCATGACGTGTTCGGCCTGGTCCTTCGTCGACGACGTCAACGTCGCAGGATCCGCCGACGCCGGCACCGTGCCCTTGATGGGAAACGTGCTCACACGACCCGCGGGCAGGTCGCCGACGAGAAACCGCTCCGGCGACAGTGAGACGAGGGACGCCCCGGCACCGCTGTCAGCACTGGCAGGGCGGTCGATGAAGGCGCTGCAACCGAGGTCGCGCGCGCGCGCCGCGAGAAAGAACGACAGGCCCTCTTCGTGCGAGCGTGTGTCGACGTCGAGCTTGTGGGCGAGGTTGGCCTGGTAGAGCACGCCGTCGAGCAGCAGCTCACGACAGCGGCGCACGCGATCGAGGTGGCGCTGGTGCTGCGTCTCTGTCGTCGACAACCGCGGCAACCGCGCCGCCGGCACCGGCAGTTTGTCGAGGTCAACGTCGACGCAGCGGCCGACAAAGGCGAAAGAGGCGGCGTCGTCGTAGCCGCGGACAAAGACGACGACCTCTTCAGCGCCGAGGCTGGCGATGACGTCGTCGATGTCGTCGAAGGCGATGTCGCGGACGTGGTCCACAACCTGGGTTGTGTGCATCACCGTTCGCCAATGGTGGCCGCTGAACACGCAGCGACCGCGCGGAAACATCAGCCCACCTGCAGCCGGGTGAAGTCAGCGACGTCGACGAGGCGGCCTTCGATGGCGCCCAACAGCGACAAGCGCGCGGCGCGCAGACGCGCGTCGTCGACCATGACCATGACGTCGACAAAGAAGCGCTCGACCAGCGGCGTCAGCGCCACGGCCTCGTTGAGCGTCTCTTCGTGGGACTGGCCACCGGTGATGCGGACGACGGCTTCGGCGAGCTCGCGTTCGGCTTCTTTTTCCAATTCCTCGGCGGCGGGGACGACGACGGCGACGACGTTGCCTTCGTCGCGGGCCTTTTTCACGATGTTGCCCACGCGCTTGAACAGCGCGCCGGCAGCGGCAAAGGCGGCGGGGTCTTTGGCGCGCAAGGCGGCGAGGGCCGCGACGCGCTCCCACACATCGGGCAGGTCGTCGATGCCACCGCGGGCGCCCATGGCAGCGTCGACGATGTCGCTGACGTCAGCGAAGCCGGCAGCGGCAGCGCGATCCAACAACACGGCTTTGAGGCGGCCAGCGATGAAGGTCTTCACCTCCGCCACGAGCTTCGTCTTCTCCTGCTTCGCGAGCGTCCCTTGGCGGTGGTAGCCGTCGACAGCAGAGCCGATGACCTCGTCGAGCGGGAACGCATAGCCGCGGTCGATCGAGATCGTGAGGATGCCGACGGCCGCGCGCTTCAAGGCAAACGGGTCAGCCGAGCCGGTCGGCGCTTTGCCGATGCCGAGGATGCCGACGATGGTGTCGAGGCGGTCGACGATGCCGGTCAGGGCGCCGACGTGCGAGCGGGGCAGCGCGGCGCCCTGCAAGCGCGGCGCATACTGGTCGTCGAGGGCCCAGGCGACGTCGACAGATTCGCCGTCTTTCAGCGCATAGGTGCGCCCCATGACGCCCTGCAGCTCGGGGAACTCGTTGACCACGCCGGTCATCAAGTCGGCCTTGCACAAGAGCGCGGCGCGCCCAGCGTCGACGCCGGTCTTGGTGACATCGACGCCGCGGTCGATGAGGCGGGCAGCGAGGTGGGCGACGAGGGCGGCGCTGAGGTCGACGAGGCGGGTGGCCTTTTCGCCGTAGTGGCCGAGCTCTTTGTGAAAGACGAGCTTGTCGAGGTCCTTCACGCGGTCGCCGAGGGAACGCTCGCGATCGGTGCGGAAGTAGAAGGCGCCGTCTTCGAAGCGGGCGCGGATGACGCGCGCGTTGCCGTTGGCGAGGCCCTCTTTGTCGGCGGAGTCGGCGCCGGCGACGACGACGAAGCACGGCAACAGCGCGCCGTGGTCATCTTTCACCATGAAGTATTTCTGGTGCTCGCGGGCCTCAGAAATCAACAACTCTTGCGGGACCTCGAGGAAGCGCGACTCGAAGCGGCCCAAAAGAGGATACGGTTTTTCGACGAGGTTCTTGACGATCTCGACGAGGGCGCCGTCTTCGACGAGGCGGCCGCCTTCTTTGGCGACGAGCTTGTGGGCCTCGTCGACGATCAGCCGCGCGCGCTCTTTGCGCGAGAGCACGACGTGACCCTTGGCGAGCGCAGCCTTGTAGGCGGCGACGCTGTTGACCTTGACCTCGGCGGGGGCGTGGTAGCGGTGGCCGCGGGTGGTGTTGCCGCTGACGACGTCGGCGAAGCGGATGCTCAACGGCTTGCCGTCGAACAGGCAGAGCAGCCACTGCACCGGACGGCCGAAGACCTGGCCATTGGTGACGAATTTATCGCCCCAGCGCATGGTCTTCTTAAAGGTGATCTTCGCGATCAGGGTCTCGAGCAGGGCGGGCAGAACGTCCGCCGTCGCTTTGCCGGCTTCGCGCTTCTTGGCGCCGACCATGACGCCCTTTTTCGATTCGACTTTGTAGACATCGGCTTGCGTCAGGCCGTTCTTGTTCAAGAATCCCTGACCGGCCTGCGTCAGCTTGCCCTCAGTGTCAAAGGCCACCGACCACGACGGGCCGCTGAGCTCTTGCTCGAGGTCGGCCTGCTTGGTGTCGGCCTGGATCATCACGACGAGGCGACGCGGAGTGCCGTCGACGGCGACGTCCTGGTGCTCGATGCGCGCTTCGACGAGGGCCTTCGGCAGCTCGCGCTCGAGAAACGCGAGCGCGGGATCGATGAAGCCGGCGGGCAGCTCTTCGCAACCGATTTCCAACAACAGCTCGGCCATGGCTCAGCCCTCCCCGTTCGTCATCGTCGTTGTCGCGACGAAGTGGGCGCGATCGGGGCCGACCAACATCGGAAAGCCCTTGGCCGTTCTCGTCGCCAAATAGGTCTCGGCGCAGCCGCGCGCCAGGTCGCGAATGCGCGCGATGTACGCCGCGCGCTCGGTCTGGCTGACGACGCCACGGGCCTGCAGCACGTTGAACGCGTGCGAGCACTTCAGCGTGTGCTCGTACGCGGGCAGCACGAGAGGCTGCGGGTCGGTGACGGCGAGCAGGCGCTTGGCCTCGCGCTCGCAGTCGTCGAAGTAACGAAGAAGTGCCGCAGTGTCGGCGTGCTTGAAGTTGTAGTGAGACCACTCAACTTCGTCTTGTTTGTGAATGTCGCCGTACGAGACCTTCTGACCAGAAGGCAGCTCGGCCCAGACGAGGTCGTAGACGTTCTCGACGTTTTGCAGATACATCGCGAGGCGCTCGAGCCCGTAGGTCAATTCACAGGCAACACGCGGCAGCTCGAGCCCACCACATTGTTGGAAATACGTGAACTGCGTGACTTCCATCCCTTGCGCCCAGACCTCCCAGCCGAGGCCGGCGGCGCCGAGGGCGGGGTGCTCCCAGTCGTCTTCGATGAAGCGCACGTCGTAGTCGGCGGGCTCCATCCCCAGCGCGCGCAGCGAGTCGAGGTAGAGTTCTTGGACGTTTTTGGGTGACGGTTTCAGGATGACCTGGAACTG
>JANNAY010001403.1:0-2765 GCA_031384945.1 Deltaproteobacteria bacterium | reverse complement strand
GTCGTCGTGCGCCGGGGCTCGACTAGGCTGCCCGGCGCGTGTCGACGACAAACGACCCTGACCCGTTGATCGGTCGCCTGGTGGCGGGCCGCTACGAGGTGTTGAAGAAGCTCAACCAGGGCGGCGTTGGCGCGGTCTACCTCGCGATGCAGCGGCCGCTCGATCGGCCGGTGGCGCTCAAGGTGCTGCTGAAGAAGCACGCCGACGACGAGACCGCCATCAAGCGTTTCGAGAAAGAAGCCGCAGCGGTCGCCCGCCTCGCCCATGCGCACATCGTCACCCTCTACGACTTCGGCGCCACCGACAGCGGCGACATGTACATCGCGATGGAGTTCCTGCGCGGGCAGAGCTTGCGCGATCTGCTCGACGCCGCGGGGTTCGTGCCGTGGGAGCGGGCGCTGCACATCGTCCAGGGCATCTGCCGCGCGCTGGTGGCGGCGCACACGCAGAAGATCGTGCACCGCGATCTGAAGCCCGAGAACGTGATGTTGGTCGAGAGCAACGGCGACCTCGACTTCGCCAAGGTGCTCGACTTCGGGCTCGCGCGCAGCATCCAGGGACAAGCCCCCGCCATCACGCGCCACGACGTCATTCCGGGCACGCCCATCTACATGAGCCCCGAGCGGGCCAACGGCATCAGCAACGATCCGCGCAGCGACCTCTATGCGCTGGGCGCGCTGTGGTTCGAGCTGCTGACGGGCGAGCCGCCGTTCCCCGGCGAGACATCGATCAAGATCATTTTGCGGCACATTCACGAGCAGCCGCGGGCGCCGTCGTCGGCGCAGCCGAAGAACGCGATCCCACCGTTCATCGACGACCTCGTGCTGCAGCTGCTCGAGAAGAGCGTCGAGCGCCGCCCGCCGTCGGCGCGCCACCTGCTCGATCACCTCGACGCGCTGGCGCGACCGACGGGCTGGCACGTCGGACGTCCGCAAGAGGTCGGCCGCCGCGGCCACCACGACAGCGACCTGCAAGGCTTCGCCAACGCCGCCTCCGCCCTCGGCAGCGACGACATGCACTTCGCGATCGAAGAGGGCGAGCCGCTGCCGTTGCTGAAGAAGAAGGCGCCCGCGCCGGCCCCGTCGGCGACGTCGGAAGAGCCGCCGGTGCTGCTGCTGCAGAAAAAGAAGCCGACGGCGTCGACGTCGCTGCAGGCGCTGCAGGCGCAGATGACTCCAGTGAGCGGGACGCCGTCGGCAGCGTCGTTGGCGCCGCCGTCGACGTCGTCTGCGCCGTCGTTTGCGATGGCGGCGCCGGTGGCAGCGCCGTTGCCGCGGGCGCCGACCGAAGATTTTCTGCGCCCCGCGCTCGAGGCGGCGCAGCGGGCGCCCGACCCGTCACCCACGCCGCGGGCGCCGGGCAAGATCGAGTCGTTGGCGCAGGTGGCTGGCTGGCTCTCGACGGCGCGCACGGCGCGCACCGTGGGCGAGCTGTGTTGTGCATTTCTCGTGACGCGCTTCGACCGCGCCCTCGTCATCGATGTCCGCGCGGCCATCCCGATGGTGCTGGGTTCGGCGACGTCGTTGGGGGCCACATTGGCGGTGCCGCCGATCGTGCATGCCTTGCCCGAATCGCGCGGGCTCATCGAGCTCGCCTCACGCCGAGAGGCCTACTACGGGCCGGCGCTGCACGGACCCGATTGGATGCCCTGGTTCGGCTCGCTCGGCGGCGGCTCGGCGCCGGGCGCGATGTTTGTCGGTGGCTTGCAGCGAGACGGCAAACCAGCGTTCTTGTTCTACGCCGACCACAAAGACATCACGCTGCGCCCGATGGTGAAGGACACCGTCGTGCTGCTGCGCGAGGCCGCAGCGGCCCTCTCGTTGATCGGCTGATCAGGCGGGCTGGTAGTCCGGATCGTCGGCGAGGTCGACGTCGACTCCGGCGCCTTTGGGGGCAGGCGGCGGTTCAACGATCTCGACGAATTCGCCGGCGTCGGGCGAGCGCGCCTCGGTGTTGGCGAGCATCTGCGCCAGCGCATCGGCGGACAGACGAACGGTCGCCTTCTCATTGGTGGTCATGCGTTCCCTCTGCCGAAGCGGCGGTCTCGTCATCTTCAGGTGGCAAGACCACGACCCTCATCTTGACGGTGGCGGCGTTGCTGTCGGGTGTCTCGACCAGCTGCTCGAGGGGCGTGGTGTCGGGTGGATCGGCGGAGACGGTCATCTGGTCGTAATAAACCAATCGTGCGGTTGTTGGTCAACGGCGTCTCAAAAGCGCGACCCACTCCACATGGTGTGTGCGAGGAAACGCATCGATCGGTGTGAGTTGGTCGACGACGAATCCAGCGGCGACGGCGTTCTGAAGGTCTCGCGCGCCGGTGGCGGGGTCGCACGACACGAGAACCAGCACCGTGCTTGCGGGAAAACGCGCGAACAGCGCCGCAGATCCAGGGACGCCGGTGCGCGGCGGATCCGCGACGACGACATCGACGGCGCCGAATTCGAGGCCTTCGTCGATGAAGGCGCGGCGCACGCGACTGCCCGCAGGCGACGACACGAGCCCCACGTTCTGCTGCAAGAAGCCGACAGCAGCTGCGTCGCCTTCGACAGCGTCGACGATGGCGCCCATGGCCAACAGCGGCAGCGTCAAGTGCCCCGAGCCCGCGAAGAGCTCGAGCACGCGCTTGCCAGCGACGCCACCGTCGCCGGTGCCGACAGCGTCGACGACGGCGTCTCTGATGGCGGCGCCGCCGAAGCGCGTCGCCTGCGCGAACGACGACGCGCGCGAGACGGCGGCGAAGGCGCCGGCGGTGACTTCGCCAACGA
>JANNAY010001390.1:0-1593 GCA_031384945.1 Deltaproteobacteria bacterium | reverse complement strand
CACCGCGCCCCTTCGTGCTCTACGACCGAATAGCTGGTGGTTTTGGACTGGGGGTGGGTCGCCGGCGCTGTGAGCTCAGCGCCAAACGGCGACAGGCGCAGATCAAAACTGGCGGCCGTGAGGTGCAGCTCGCTGCCAGCGACGACCACGCCGTCGAGGCATTCGTCGACGACAAAGCCGGCGCTGCCGACGTGGACGTCGCCGAATTCGCAGACGTCTTCTTCGCCTTCGCCCTCGCCTTCTCCGCCTTCGTCGACGGGGGCGCAGGCGAACACCAACGGAGCCAACGGAACGAACAGCAGCGCGCGCATGCAAGACGTTTACAGCGGCTTGCGATCCTCGCCACAGAGTCCGACGAGCACGACGTCGCCATCGCGGTCGACGCGGACCTCGCCGTACTTGGCGCCAGCAAAGCGGTTCGCGTCGCCCTCGTTGAAGAAGAACTCTTCGGCGCCGACGCGCGGGTTGCCCTTCGTGCCGTGCAACTCGACCTTGACCTCGGCGGCGGCGAGCGCGCCGACGTCGTCTGCGAGGCGCGCGAGGGTGGCGACGTCGAATTCGTCGACGGCCAGCACGGCGAACCGCGGGTGACGCCCCTGGTTGTCGAGCGCAAGCTCGACGTCGCTGGCCACCTGCGTGCGCAGCGCCATGTAGTCGCCCTGCGCGAACGACCGCGGATCGCGCGGCACCAGCGGCAAGAGCACGCGGCGCCCCGACGACAAGGTGCGCTCTTTGTCGACGACGAGGCCGGCGAGGGCCACGACGAAGACGGCGCAGGCGACGACGGCGACGACGGTGTCGCGGCGGGCCAGGCGCTGCTTCACGCCACCCAACGCGGGGACGCGCGCCGTGCCCCGCGGCGCAGCGACGGCGCGGACGACGAAGAGCAGGCCGCCGAGGGCCAACGACCACAGCGCCTTGTCGAGCAGCGTGACGTCGAGGCGCCAGTAGGTGAGCCACAAGAAGAACAAGGCAAAGACGACGGCGAGGCCGGTCAACAAGCGCGCGCGCACAGCGACGCCGGTGGCCGTGACGACAAAGGCAGCGATCAGGCCGGGCAGCGAGAGCGAGAGCGCGCAGGCGACGACGGCGAAGACGGCGACCAAGACGACGTCGCGGGTGCTGGCCCGTGCCTGCGACGGTGCAAGGCGGACGACGACGACGAGGCCGGCGGCGCCAACGACGGCGTGCAGCGCGGGTGCCGCGATCGTGAACAGCGAGCGCGTGAGGTGAAACGTCGCCGACGCTGCCTCGAAGGTCCAAAAGGCCAGCCACGCCATCATCGACGCCGCGGCCACGGGGCGCACGAGCAGCGACCACGGCTTGTCGAGCCAGCGCTTCTCGACGAGAAAGCCGCCGACGCCGACCACGCCGGCCAACAGCGGCACGACATCGACGGGCAGGTGCAGGTCAGCGAGCAAGAACAACAATGACTGCAGCAGCGCCAGCGTCGCCATCGCCCGCGTCAGCGGCCGGTTGACGGCGACGATGACGAAGACCTCGAGCACGATGAAGGCGACGCAGCGCCCGACGAAGCCGCCGGACAAGCCGCTGCCGAACAAGACCTCGCCGGCGATGACGGCGATCAGCGCC
>JANNAY010001665.1:0-5747 GCA_031384945.1 Deltaproteobacteria bacterium | reverse complement strand
CGTCGTCGGCCACAGCATGGGCGGCAACCTCGCCTTGATGCTCGTCGGCGCCCTGCCCGCTTGCACGAAGCACCTCGCCCTTCTGGACGGCGGCCTGCGATCGCTACCGCGCGGCCGGCGGCACGACGACGGTGCTGCGCGCCCCGCGACGGCTTCGTCCCTGGCGCCACCGACGGCGTTGGCGTCGGCGCCCCCTTCGACGACCGCGTCGCCCGCCTCGGCGCCCGCGTCGTCGTCGTCGACGGCGGCCACCACATCCACGTCGAACACCCCGACGTCGTCGCTGCGGCCATCGTCGAACACATCCTTCGCCCGTGAAGCCAGGGCGGGGGCGAGCCCCGCCCCTCCCTTCGCGCGACCCGCCGGGCGCATCAGAACGGGCGTGCGCATGTGACCCCACACACGCCTACATGATGCGGACCCCATTGCCGGGGCGAATCGAACGTCTGACTCATTCTCTTATGACGAAGCAGACGAAGGTTTTGATCGCCGCCTCTCTCGCCGTCTCCGCCACCGCCTGCTTTCACCTCGATCGATCGAGCGAGACCCCGCCGGGCATCGACGACCGCTGCGTCGAAGCGACCCCGTGGACGCCGGGTCAATCGACCTTCACCGAGCGCACCGACAACGGCCTCGCTGGCGTGACCGGCCACCGCATCAGCGCCGTCGACGTCGACGACGACGGCGACACCGACCTCGTCATCCGCGAAGTCGGCGCCGTCGAAAACGACACCGGCCTCGCCCAAGACGACGCGGCCCGCAGCGGCTGGCTCTTGCTCAACGACGGCACAGGCAAGTTCACCGACGGCTCGGCAGCGTCGAAGCTGTGGAAGCCGCGCGGCGGGTTCGCCATCGGTCGCCCTGGCGAAGTCATGGCCTTCGGCGACGTCGACGGCGACGGCAGCCTCGACGCCTTCAGCGGCGTCGACACCACCACCGCCGCCGCCGCTGGCGAGACGTCAGAGATCTACACGTCGAAAGACGGCGTCTTCGGCCTCGTCGCCGACAACGCCGACCTGCGCCGCGACTACGCCCTCGACGGACGCGCCGACTTTCCCGCCGGCGCCAGCTTCACCGACGTCGACGGCGACGGCCACCTCGACCTCTGGGTGCCGGAGAGCGCCTACGACGGCCTCACCTTCATCGGCGACCGCCTCTACAAAGGCGACGGCACCGGCAACTTCAAAGACGTCATCGAAGACGCCGGCGTCGTCAGCGCCGAATGGGACGACACCGCCGCCGTCAACGCCGGCCTCGCCCACACGCGCTCGTGGGCCGGCGCCGCCTGCGACCTCGACAACGATGGACGCCCCGAGCTGCTCGCCTCGTCGTACGGCCGCGCGCCCAACCACCTCTGGCAGAACCGCGGCGCCACCAACGAATCCGGCGTGCGCTTCGACAACGTCAGCGTCGCCTCGGGCTACGCCTACGACGACGACTTCGGCTGGCAAGACAACCAGTTCGCCGTCTGCTTCTGCACGCAGAACCCGGCCGCTGAAGGCTGCGACGAAGTCACGGCGTCGCCGCTGCTCGATTGCTCGCAGCCCAACTGGGACAACAACGGCGACCGCGAAGCCGCCCGCCTCGGCGGCAACAACGCCACCAGCGTGTGCGCCGACGTCGACAACGACGGCGACCTCGACGTGCTGACCACCACCATCAAGCATTGGTGGGCGGGCAGCGGCGCCGACATGGCCGAGGTGCTCATCAACAACTCGAGCGATGGCAACGTCACCCTCGATCGTCCGGGACGCGACGCCATGGGCATCACCGTCGACCACGTCACCGGCGTCGCCTGGGACGAAGGCATCATGACCGCCGCCGTGTTCGACGTCGACAACGACGGCCGCGTCGACCTCTACCTCGGCGGCTCTGACTACGCCGGCAACCGCGGCATGTTCTTTCACAACGACGGCACCGGCGAAGACGGCCTGCCGAAGTTCTCGGCCATGACGACCGATGACACCTTCGAGCACAACCGCTCGCACGGCGTCGCCATCGCCGACTTCGACGGCGACGGCGACCTCGACATGGTCGTCGGCCACAGCCGCTCGCGCTGCGACGCTTCTGAACCCAACGACTGTTACGCGACGCCCAACGTTCGCTACTTCGAGAACACCCGCGGCAACGGCAACAACTTCGTGAAGGTCCGTCTGACGCAGACGACGGGCACGAACACCAAGGCCATCGGCGCGCGCTTGACGTTGAAGACCGTCGTCGACGGCAACGACGTGATTCAGACCCGCGAGGTCGGCGGCGGCCACGGCCACTTCGGCATGCAAGATGACCTCGTGCAGAGCTTCGGTTTGGGCGCTGCGTGCGAGGGCGAGCTGACGGTGCAGTGGTCGGCGAACGACGCGCTGCCGACCACCGTCACCGTGTTCGCCGGCCACAAGCTGCACGTCACCGAAGGCAGCGTCGACGTCGTCAGCGAGTGACAGGCGATCGGCGGGCGGCGACCTCGCGGTGCAGCAGGTACGCGAGCGCGCCGATGCTGCCGAGCGTGAGCACGAGCAGCGCGTAAGGCGCGAACGGCAACCCGCGCTCGCGGGCGTCGCGCTTCATCCATGACGCGAAGAAGAACAGCGCGATGCCGAGGTCGATCAGGATCTGCAGGCCCCAGGGCTCGCGCCCCGCCAGCGACAAGAAGCCGAAGAGGCCTTGGTCGTAGACGACGACGCAGGAGAAGACGACGAAGACGCAGAAGACCACGGCGAGGACCGGCAAACGCAATGCACCCATGGGGCACCTCCGGATCGCAACGTGCGCCCGGACCGGCTGAAGGACCATGACGTCTGAGGTCATACCCGCGCGCCATCGTCGTCGTAGGTTCTGCCTCATGGTCAGCACGACGGCGACTTCGGCATCGACTTCTGCGGCGACGACGGCGTTTGGCGGACAGCTGCGCAAGTGGCGGCAACACCGACGCTTGAGCCAAGAGGCGCTCGCCTTCGACGCCGAGATCTCGACGCGGCATTTGTCGTTTCTCGAAGGCGGCAAGGCCAAGCCGAGCCGCGAGATGGTGCTGATCCTCGCGTCGGCGCTCGAAGTGCCGCTGCGCGAGAGAAACGTGCTGCTGCAGGCCGCCGGCTTCGCCGCCGTCTACAAAGAGACCGGCCTCGACGACGCCGCGATGGACACCGTGCGCCGCGCCCTCGACCTGCTGCTCGAGCAGCAAGAGCCGTGGGGCGCCGTCGTCGTCGACCGCGTGTGGAACGTGACGCGCCTGAACCGCGGCGCCGAGCGGCTGTTCGCGCACTTTCCCCCGACGTCGACGGACCCGCGCGTCGTGATGAACGTCGTGCGCACGTTGTTTCACCCCGGCGGTTTGCGGCCGTTCATCGTCAACATCGAAGAAGTCGCGACGTCGACGTTGGAGCGGCTGCACCGCGAGATCGCCCTCGCTCCCGACGATGAGACGTTGTTGGAGCTGCAGCGCGAGGTCGCCGCATACGACGATGTCGCCGCGGCGTTGGCGGCGCCGAAGCCGTTGTCGCCGCCGCCGTCTCCGGTGCTTGCTGTTCACTTGCGCAAAGGTGACGACGAGGTGCGCTTGATGACGCTGTTGACGACGCTGGGCACTCCGCTCGACGTCAGCGCGCAAGAGCTCGCCATCGAGAGCTACTTCCCCGCCGACGCCGCCAGCGAAGCGTTTCTGCGGCGCCTCTCTCGCGAATAGCGGGCCGCAGACCTCACCCCTCGCTGCGCTCGGACCTCTCCAGGCCGGTTTCGCGAACGCGGGCCGCAGGCGCTCGCAAAGCCTCGCTGTGGAGAGGTGAAATCCGGATGCCGCCAACACCGTGGAGGTCGTCCGGTGCGGACCGTCCGGGCTGCGGATTCACAACCTGGGTTGGGCATCGAGCCGAGCCACGACCAATTTCGGCCGCGCGTCGTCGCTGGCGGTGACTTCGCCTGGTGCAGCTGTCGGTGATTCGCGGCTGCGCCGGGGGCGAACGGTGCTACGTCAAGTTCACGTGCACGACGCCAACGCCTTCCTGCTCGCGCTCGCCACCGTGCTCGGTGTCGCAGCCATCACCACGGTTTTGTTCCGCAAGCTGCGGCAGCCCGTGGTGCTCGGCTACCTGCTCGCCGGCGTGATCATTGGGCCTCATGTGCCGGTGCCGCTCGTCGCCGACGCCGAGCTGGTGCACACGCTGAGCGAGCTCGGCGTGATCTTGTTGATGTTCTCTTTGGGGCTCGAGTTCAGCCTCAAGAGCCTGCTCAAGGTCGGCGTCGTCTCGGGCTTCATCGCCGTGCTGTCGGCCAGCGTGCTGCTGTGGCTCGGCTTCACCACCGGCCAGCTGCTCGGCTGGACGACGCAAGAGAGCATCTTCACCGGCGCCATCGTCGCGATCTCGTCGACGACGATCGTCATCAAGGCGTTCAACGAGCGCGTGGTCGACCCCAAGCTGCGCGAGCTGGTGGTCGGCGTGCTGATCGCGCAAGACCTCGTGGCGATGCTGCTGCTGGCGTCGTTGACGGCGTTGGCGGGCGGCGGCCTCGACGCGGGGGCGCTGTTGACGACGACGGCGAAGTTGGCGGCGTTTCTCGTCGGGCTGCTCGCCATCGGCATGCTCACCGTGCCGCGCGCCATCCGCTCGGTGACGAAGCTGGCGCAGCCCGAGACGACGCTCGTGGCCGCCGTCGGCCTCTGCTTCGGCACCGCCGCCCTCGCCGCCAAATTCGGCTACAGCGTCGCGCTCGGCGCCTTCATCGCCGGCTCGTTGATCAGCGAGTCAGGGCAAGGCCGTGTCGTCGAGAAATTGGTCGAGCCGGTGCGCGACGTCTTCGCCGCCATCTTCTTCGTCTCGGTCGGCATGATGATCGATCCGTCAGTGCTGCTCGAGCAGCGCGTCGCCGTCGTCGTGCTCACCGTCGTCGTCATCGTCGGCCAATCGCTGGCGGTGTTCACCGGCGCGCTGTTGACCGGCAACGGCCTGCGCACGTCGGTGCAGGCCGGCATGAGCCTCGCGCAGATCGGCGAGTTCTCGTTCATCATCGCCGGCGTCGGCCTCGCCAGCGGCGCCACGCGGCCCTTTCTCTACCCGCTCGCCATCGCCGTCTCGGTCGTCACGACGTTCACCACGCCGTGGATGATCCGCGCTTCTGACCCGCTGGCGCGCCTCATCGATCGCAAGCTGCCGGCGCGGCTGCAGACGCTGTCGTCGCTCTACCAAAGCTGGGTCGAGCAGCTGCGCGCGACGAAGACGACGCCGCAGAACAAGTCGGGGCTGTGGCGGCTTCTGCGCCTGCTCGCCATCGACGTCGCCTTGTTGGTCGCCGTCGTCGTCGGCACCGCCCTCGGCAGCGTCTGGCTCGTCGACAGCGCCGTCTCGACCTTCGGCGTCTCTGAGGGCACCGGCCTCGTCGTCGTGCTCGGCACCGCCGCCGTCATTGCCCTGCCCCTGTGCCTGGGCATCGTGCGCCTCGCCCGCCGCGTCGGCACCGCGCTCGCGACCCTGGTGCTGCCCGACGTCGACAAGAGCGCCCTCGATCTGGCCGCGGCGCCGCGGCGGGCGTTGGTGGTGACGCTGCAGCTCGCCGTCGTGCTCGTCGTCGGCATCCCGCTCGTCGCCTTGACGCGCCCGTTCTTGCCCGGCGCCCAGGGCGCCATTGTCTTGCTCATGCTGCTGGTGTTTCTCGGCGTGGGCTTCTGGCGCTCGGCCACCAACCTGCAAGGACACGTGCGCGCCGGCGCCCAGGTCATCGTCGACGCCCTCGGCCGTCAAGCGAACGCCGGCAAAGGC
>JANNAY010001374.1:0-3128 GCA_031384945.1 Deltaproteobacteria bacterium | reverse complement strand
CCCACACCCTGCCCGCCGCGTCGGTCGGCAAGCCGCTGCACCTGCACCTGAAGAGCGAGACCGGACCGCTGGTGGGCCCCCTGCACATCCTCGTGCGCGCCGCCGATCCGCCGATGGGCGCCGTCGTGGGCGTCGCTGGCGCCTTGCTGCTGGCCATGCTGGTGCTGTTGGCGAAGCAGGTGCGCAAACAGGCGTTCCCCCCCGTCTTCGTCGTCGTCGCCGCCTGCTTCTACGCGGTGCTGCTCGAGAACGGCGCGCACCCGCCGAGCTTCTCGGGCCTCTTCGTGATCGCTGTGGCGGCGGCTTTGTTGGGGGCGCTGGTGTCGGCCGTTGTGACTGTGTTGCCGTTTTTCGAGCGCGGCGAGCGCATCCCACAACTTCGCGCTTGACGGCGTGAGCGATCGCCTTTAGATGTTGCCCATCAGCTGCCGCTGCGGGAATAACTCAGTGGTAGAGTGCAACCTTGCCAAGGTTGAAGTCGAGAGTTCGAATCTCTTTTCCCGCTCCAAAAAACCCGCCTCACGGCGGGTTTTTCTTTTCCTGCATCACCACGGCGCTGGCCGATAATTTTTGTACAGGGCGCCCCGCAGTGGCGGCTGGCCGAGCGCTGTGGCGATCAGCGGGTGCAGCACGCGGCGGGCGGCTTCGTCGGCGTCGAGGGGAAACCGGCCGCTGTGAAACCCGCCCGCCGGCAACGGACCGCTCACCCAACCGGGATCGACGCCCACGAGCACAATGCTGTCTTTCCAGAGATCGACCGCCGACGTTCTCGTCATCATGTTGAGTGCGGCCTTGGCCATGTTCAAATGCGGGTGCCGCGGGCTCTTGCCCCGCCGCTCGCCCCGGGCGCCGCTGTCTTTTCCGTCTTCGCGCGAGAACGAGAAGCGGCCTTCGCTCGACGTCACGTTGACCACCACCCGCGGCGTCGACGGCGACCGCCGCAGCGCCGGCAGCAGCGCCCGCGTCAGCACGAACGGCGCCGCCGCGTTGATCAGCAGCACCTCGAGCAGCTCGCGCGTCGACACGTCTTTGACGCGGTGGCGCCAGCTGGCGTCGGGCGCGGTGCCGTAGACCGACAGCTCGGGCGCCGCCAACGACGTGTTCGACGACGACGGCGACAGCGTCTGCAGCGCGGCCTGCGTCGCTGGCGGCAACGCCGTCGTTGTCAGCGCCGTCAACGTCGACAGCGGCAGCGGCAGCGTCTGCGCGGCGTTGTGCACGATGGCGAAGACGCCGTCGTGATCGAAAGCGTCGGCGAAGCGCTCGACGGCGTTGAGGTCGTGCAGGTCGAGCCCAACGACGTCGATGTTGTCGACGCCGGCGGCGCGGAAGCGGGCGACGGCGTCGTCGCGGAAGCGGGTGGTGACGACGACGCGGGCGCCGAGGCGGGCGGCGGCGATGGCGGTGGCGTGTCCGATGTTGACGCGGCCGCCGGTGACGACGACGACCTTGCCGGCGAGGACTTTGCCGGCGCCGTCGACGCGGTCTTTGACGGAGTCTTCGGCGGCGCGGCAGGTGGCGCAGAGGGCGTCGCGGTCGACCACCGTCGTCGCGAAGCAGATGTAGCAAGGACGCTTCGACGCCGAAGACGACGCCGAAGACGCCGACGAAGAAGCCAACGACGACGTCAGCGCGGCCTCGTGCTCGGCCGACAGGGGCTGCGGGGCGGGGCGGGGTTTGCGTTTGGGGCGTCCGCTGACGACGCGGGCGGCCTCGACGAGCGCGAGGCGCTGTTTGGGATCGAGGTCGGCCAGCGCCTGCGGCGACGACGACAGCGCCTGCAACGTCTTCAACGTCGTTTGCAGCTCTTTGATGTTCACGCGTTCACCCGCGCGCGACGCTGGGCGCGGCTGACGGAGCGGTTGGCGCGGGCGGCGCGCACGGCGGCGAGGCGATCGAGCCAGGGGTTGCTGTCGCGCTGCACGAGCGACGACGTGATGACGCCGGTGGCGACGACGCCGCCGCCGCCGGTGAGCACGACGGGGGCGTCTGCGGCGGCGTAGCGCGGAGCGGCCAGGATGATCGCGGCGTCGAAGGAGGCGTCGACGTCGCCGACAGCGTCGCTGCCGCCGTCGCCGTAGGGCAGGACGACGCAGGCTGTCGACGACGAACCCGTCCAGCAGAGGCACTCGAAGCCGGCGAGCAGCGGGTGCGTGCGGCCGCCGATGGCCGCCGGGCGCAGCGTCAGGCGGGCCATGACGACGCGGGCGGGGTGCGCCGACGACGACGCCACCAGCACCACGCTCTGACGGTCGACGTGGGGGGCCGGTCCGTTGGCGACGAGCTCGAGGCCGACGTGCTCGCCGACGGCGCCGACCGCAGCTTCGTCGTTGTCGATCTCGACGCGGACGACGCGGGCAGCGACGTCGTGGGCGCGGTCGATGGCGCTGGTCTGCGCGCCGTCGGTGCGCGTCCACAGCGGCACGTTGAGGTGCGGGGCGCGCACGCCGACGATGCGGATGACGTCGTCGGGTTTGACGCGTCCGGCGACGACGCGGCCGCTGGCGACGGCGACCGCGACACCGCCGCGACGTCGCGACAGCGCCTCGTGAAAGAACAACACGCGGACGACGGCAGAGGCTTCGTCGTCTCGGGCGCCGATGGGGGCGGCTTCGAGGGCGGCGATGACGGCGTCGACGCAGGCGTTGTCGACGACGGAGCCGACGATGACGACGGCGTCGTCGCCGCCTTCGCCGTGATCGATCAACAGCGAGCGCACCTCGTGCTCGCAGGCCTGCACGAGCTCTTTGTCGCCGTCGCGATCGTTGATGACGACGATCAACGGCGACAGCCCCGCGGCTTTGGCAGCCAGCACGTGATCGCGGGTCTGCGACTGCGGCCCCTGCGTCGACGACACGACGAGCACCGCGGCGTCGGCGACGGCGCAGGCCCTGAGCGCCGCGTTCACCGATCGCCGTCCGCCCGGCACGTCGAGGATCGTGATGCGCTTCGACGTCACCGGCACCCGGCAGGTGCGCACGTCGTGGGGGTCGCCGCGCAGCGGTCGCGCGTCGACGCGGGCGGCGAGCGCGGCGGCCAGCGTGCTCTTGCCGTGTCCGCGGTGTCCGAGAAGAGCGACGGGAAAATGGGGTCGGTGCATGTCGCCAGATCCTCGGGTTCGGGACAGC
>JANNAY010001354.1:0-1592 GCA_031384945.1 Deltaproteobacteria bacterium | reverse complement strand
GCCGTTGGCCGTGTAGCCGGTGATGCGGCCCTCAGCGACCTTGTGGGGCGACTGAAAGGGCTTGCCCTCTTCGTTCACCAGCGGCGTCTTCGTGTCGTAGTAGCCGACGTCGATGCGCGTGCCGGGACCATACGGAACCTGCAGCGGGTACTTCGGCATCTTGCGCGTCGTCGTCGGCAGGGCGACGTCGAAGCTGCCGTCGGCTTTGACGGTGGCGCTGAACAAGACGGGGTCGCTGCCCTGGCGGGCGATGTCGTAGCTCTGCACGCCGCCGTCGCTGGCTTCGGCGAAGGTCTTCTTCACGCCGTTGGTGTTCACCTCATAAATGAAGCGCTGGTGCTCGCCATCTCGCCCAGTGGCAATGACGTTGATCTTGGCACCAGAAAACTGCTGCTGCAGCACGTTGATCGGACCGCGGCCCTCGGCGGTCTTCTGGGCGATGACGTCGAGCAGCTCGACGCTCGTCTTGGCGCGCTGGCCCCAGCGATCGGCCATCCACGGCTGGCGCAGGTCGGTCTTGTCGATGGTGTTGACGACGGCGTCGGCGACCTTGGTGTACAGCTCAGCGAGCTTCACCTGCTGGCCATTGATGGTGCACAGCGGGATGGCTTTGCCGTCGACAGCGAAGCTGGCGATGCGGGCGAGCTTGTTGAAGTCGAGCAGCTGCGCGCCGCTCGCGTCTTTCGGAAACTCGGCGCTGTAGTCGGCGAGGATCTTCGTGAGCTGGGCAGCGCCAGGTCCGTCGAGCTTGCCGCCGTTCTTGTTGGCGACGACGACGGCAGCGGCGAGCACGTTGGGCGCGCTCATGATCGACCGCGTCTGGTTCGTCAGCAGCTTGGTCAGCTCAGACGCCAATGCCGGCGTCGTGGGAATCATCGTCGCGCCGTCGCGCAAGGTGTTCTGCGACAGGCTGATCAACAGCGGCTTGACGGTGTCGCCGATGCTCTTCGCATCGGACGTCACCGACGTCTCGAGCGAGCGCGCGTCGAGCATGCCGTCGGTGGTGCCCGTGCGGGCGTCAAAGGCGGCAATCGCGGCGCGCTGAAAGATGGCGAACGCCGCGGGCGACAGCGGCTCTTTCGGCGGCGGCGGTGTGCCCCACGTCGACGTCGTCGTCGAGAACGTCGCCGCGGCCTGCGTCAGCGCGCGGCCCAACGCGGTGACGGCGGCGTCGTCTTTGAGCCCGGGCAAGAGCGATTTGACGACGACAGCTTGATCGGCGCTCAGCGGTACGCCGGCGAAGATCGGCTTCTGTGCATCGAGGGCGGGGCCGACCCTGGCGACAACGACGGCGTTGCTCGCGGCGGCGATGTTCTTCGGCGCGTCGCTGACAAAGGCGCCGAAGACGAGGTTCGTCGCCGAGGCGTTGTCGATGTAGGGCTGCAGGCTCTTCTGCGCGGCGGCGGCTTTGTCGGCGGTCAGGCCAGAGCCGCCCTCCATCTTCGCCCAGGCGCCGAGGCCCTTGGCGATGTTGTCGACGGCGACCTGCTTGCTCGCGAACGCCATGCAGGTCAGCGCCGTCGTCACCGCCGGACCCTTCACGTCGTTCCACTCGGCCTTGAAGCCCTCGCCGCGGATGGTGTCGTAGGCCT
>JANNAY010001318.1:0-2852 GCA_031384945.1 Deltaproteobacteria bacterium | reverse complement strand
CCGTTGGGAGCCGCCGCCATCGACACCATGTGCTCAGTAGTAGAGCGGGTCCTGGTCTTCGAGGAGCTGCACGTCGAGCGCGAGGCTCTGCAGCTCTTTGATGAGCACGTTGAACGACTCGGGGATGCCCGACTCGAGGACGTGCTCGCCCTTGACGATGGCTTCGTACATGCGCGTACGGCCAACAACATCGTCAGATTTGACGGTCAAGAACTCCTGCAGCGCGTAGGCAGCGCCGTAGGCTTCCATCGCCCAAACTTCCATCTCGCCGAGGCGCTGGCCGCCGAACTGCGCCTTACCACCGAGCGGCTGCTGGGTGACGAGCGAGTACGGGCCGATGCTGCGGGCGTGGATCTTGTCGTCGACAAGGTGGTGCAGCTTGAGCATGTACATCGTGCCGACGGTGACTTCGCTGTCGAAGGGCTCGCCGGTGCGGCCGTCGAACAAGACAGACTGACCAGAACGGTCACGTTCGCCGAGCTCGAGCAGGTCGCGGATTTCGGGCTCTTTGGCGCCGTCGAAGACCGGCGTCGCCATCTGGATGCCCTTCTTCAGCTTCTTCACCAGGCGCGCGAGGTCGACGTCATCGAGCTTCTTGACGAGCTCTTTGTGTTTTCCTTCATGCAGCGCTTTGTCGAGGATCGCTTTGATGTCGACCGAAGCGGCCTTCACTTCGAGCATGCGGTTCAAGCGCTCGCCGATGCCCTTGGCAGCCCAGCCCAGGTGCGTCTCGAGAATCTGACCGACGTTCATGCGCGAGGGCACGCCGAGCGGGTTCAGGACGATGTCGACGGGGGTGCCGTCTTGCAGGTAGGGCATGTCTTCGGCGGGGAGAACGCGCGAGACGACGCCTTTGTTGCCGTGACGGCCGGCCATCTTGTCGCCGGGCTGAAGCTTACGCTTCACGGCGATGTAGACCTTGACCATCTTGATGACGCCGGGCGCGAGGCCGTCGTCGCCCTTCTTGAGGCGCTCGATCTTCTCGGAGAAGGCCGTGCGCACAAGCTCGGTCTGGTCGGTCATCGTCTTGAGCACACGACGCACACGCTCGAGCAGCGCCTCGTCGGAGATCGGGATGTCGCCGTAGTACTTCCAATCGACCGTATCGAGCAGCGCGCGGTCGAGGGTGTCGCCCTTCTTCAAGAGCACCTTGCCCTTGTCGTCGACGAGCTTGTTGGTGGTGACCTGGCCGTCGAGCAGCGTGCGGACGCGTTCGAGCGCCGAGTTGCGGATGATGCGCACCTCGTCGTTCTGGTCTTTCAGCAGCTTGGCTTCGTCTTCGTCTTCGATGGCCTGAGCGCGGACGTCTTTGTCAATACCCTTGCGGGTAAAGACTTTGGCGTCAATCACCGTACCATAGGTGCCCGGGGGCATGCGCAACGAAGTATCACGGACGTCGCCGGCCTTTTCGCCGAAGATGGCGCGGAGCAGCTTCTCTTCAGGAGAGAGCTGCGTCTCGCCCTTGGGGGTGATCTTGCCGACGAGGATGTCGCCGGCTTTGACGTCGGCGCCGACGCGGATGATGCCGGCTTCGTCGAGGTCTTTGAGCGCTTCTTCGCCGGCGTTCGGGATGTCACGCGTGATCTCTTCGGGCCCGAGCTTGGTGTCGCGAGCGACGGCTTCGTATTCTTCGATGTGGATCGACGTGAACAGATCCTCTTTCAGGATACGCTCAGAGATCAAGATCGAGTCTTCGAAGTTGTAACCCTGCCAGGGCATGAAGGCCACGGTGACGTTGCGGCCGAGGGCGAGGTCGCCGCATTCGGTCGAGGGGCCGTCGGCGACGACGTCGCCCGGCTGCACCTTGTCACCGACGGAGACGATCGGGGTCTGCGTGAAGCACGTCGATTGGTTCGAGCGCATCCACTTGTTCAGCTTGTAGATGTCGACCTGCGAGCCCGCGTCGTCGACGGAGCCGGATTCGACGCGGACGACGACGCGGGTGGCGTCGACGTAGTCAACGACGCCGGCGCGCTTGGCGATGGTGCAGACGCCGGAGTCACGGGCGATGTGGTACTCCATGCCCGTTCCAACCAGCGGGGCGTCGGAGCGCAACAGCGGCACGGCCTGGCGCTGCATGTTGGCACCCATCAGCGCGCGGTTGGCGTCGTCGTTCTCGAGGAACGGGATCAATCCGGCGGCGACAGAGACCAGCTGCGACGGCGAGACGTCCATCAGCGTGATGTCTTCGGGCTTCTGCATCTCGGTGTCGCCCGAGTGGCGGCACTGCACGAAGGTCTCGGTGAAGGCACCGGTCTTCGGATCGATGGGCGCGTTGGCCTGAGCGATGATGTGCTGCTCTTCTTGCAGCGCCGTGAAGTACTCGACCTCGTCGATGACCTTGCCGTCTTTGACCTTGCGGTACGGCGTCTCGACAAAGCCGTACTCGTTCACCTGGGCGAACGTGGACAGCGACGAGATGAGGCCGATGTTCGGTCCTTCAGGGGTCTCGACGGGGCAGATGCGGCCGTAGTGCGTCGGGTGAACGTCGCGGACTTCGAAGCCGGCGCGCTCGCGGGTCAAACCGCCCGGCCCGAGGGCCGAGAGGCGACGCTTGTGCGTCACTTCAGACAGCGGGTTCGTCTGGTCCATGAACTGCGACAATTGCGACGAGCCGAAGAATTCTTTGACGACGGCGGCGACGGGTTTGTGATTGACCAGTTCTTGCGGAGTCTGGGCTTCAATCTCTTGAACCGACATGCGCTCTTTGATCGCGCGCTCCATGCGAACCAGTCCAATTCGGTACTGGTTCTCCATCAACTCGCCGACGGCTCGAACCCGGCGGTTTCCAAGGTGATCGATGTCGTCAACGGAGCCGCGGCCATTCTTCAGCTCAATCAGATGCCGCACTG
>JANNAY010001286.1:0-6516 GCA_031384945.1 Deltaproteobacteria bacterium | reverse complement strand
CGACACGCGCTTCACCTGCCAGGCTTCCGGCCGGATGGTCGCCGTGACGCAACCGCCAACGAAGAGGTCGACGACGACGACGTTGACGAGGAGCAGAGACAGGAGAGCGGCGCGCACACACCGATGGTAGCGTTCTCCCGTCTTTGAGGAGCCACCGTCATGCAAGTCGCCGTCGCCGCCGTCGCCCTGTTCACCCTGTTGGCCGCGGGTAAGCCTGCGCCCGCGCCCGCCACCGAAAAGGGCAAGGCCGCGCCGCCGCCCGTCGAGAGCAAAGACGGCGCTGGCGCCCTCGACGAGCCGCGCAAGGTCGCCGAGGCGTACCTGAAGGCCCTCGAAGGCAAAGGCGACGGCACCGCGCGCAACTACCTGCTCGGCGGCTCGACGCTGACGGCCAACGACTTCTCGATCCCCAATTGGAAGATCATCAAGCGCGACGATCCGCGCATCGAAGAAAAAGACGTCGACGGCGCCGTCGGCGCCATGCGCGCCCTCGAGAAAAAAGGCGCCGAAGCCCTCAACAACGTCGTCGTCAGCGAAGACAACAGCGTCTCGCTCTCGCAAGAGCAGGCCAACAAGCTGCTCGAGCCCACCAAGGCGCAGGCGCAGAAATTCATCGATTCATACAGCTTGTTCGCCTACGTCGCCCGCGTCGGCAAAGATGTCTTTTGGCATCCCGAGAACCCGTGGCTGCAAGAAGTGAAGAAGCTGGGCAAGGGCGGCAATTACAAGCTCGAGGTCCACCGCTTTCAGATCGAAGAGAAAGACCCCAGCGGCGGCGCGTCGCGCACCTGGCCGCTGCGCGTGCTGCGCGTGACCACGAAGACCTACGACTCAGGATGGAAGATCCTGCCCGCCTCTGACTGGGATCCGAACTACTGAAGGATCGCTGACGTGCACAAATCAGCACACAAGAAGATCGCCCTGGTGGCGGTCTTCTTTTTAGCCTGCACGACCACCCCGACGGCGTCGAAGGTCGGCTTCTCCGTCGTCAAGGACGGCCGCGGCGTCTTTCGCGGACCGGCGGCATTTACGGTCAGAGACGGCAGCGTCCCCGAATCCGTCGTCAGCGTCGACGGCGTCGGCGAGGTCATCGTCAAGGGCGACAACTGCCGCTTCGTCCTCGCCGACACAGAGGTCAAAGCCATCGTCATCCTCGAAGGCGCGAGCAACTGCGGCCAGGTCCGCGATGACCGCCTCTGCTTTGCGAACGCCAGCTTCGGCGGCCGCGTCGTCGTCGATGGCTGCGCCGACCGCAACGAGCTCTTTCTCGATCGCGCCGCGGGCAACAAAGACCCTGCGCTCTTCGCGCCGCACACGCTGATCGAGCGGTGCGCCGCCATCGACAAAGACGACCCCGCCTTCATCCGCGTCGACGACATCCACGTCGATGGGGTCAACAACCCGCGACACGGCGTGCGCTTCAGATGGAACGGCGACGGCTTCGACGTCTGCTTCTTGTCGCAAAAGACCGGCCGCTACCGCTTCGCCGTCACCGTCGACGACAACGCCGTCGTCGTCGAAGGCGACGTCGACCAGCTGTGAGTCAGTTGTAGGTCGGTGCGGTCGCAGCGGCGAACGAGCCCTGGATGTCGACGATGGCGACGGGTTCGCCGTCGCCGTCTTCGCTGTCAGCGCTCTCGGCCATCTTGCTCGCACGCGCCAGCAGGATGGCGTCGCGAGCGGGCAGCTTGTGCGTGCCAAAGGTCGCGAGCACGCGGCGGCCGGTGGCGCTGGTTTCGACCTCACCCTCTTCGAGGATGGTCTCGATCAGCGGGGTCGCGCCGCGCTTCTTGCCGTTGGGGTCGATGCGGCCGCGAAAGATGACGATGCTGCCCTTCGCCTGGCCGGGGTCGGTGAAGACTTGCTCGAGCGTCTTCACGGCGAGGCCGGCGGCGGCGCAGGCTTTGACGTCGGCTTCTACGTCGCCAGCGCGGGCGGCGACGACGCGGGCGCACCAGCTGTTGGCGGCGGGCAGGGTGCGCAACGCTTTTGTCCACGGGGCGTCGACGAGGGCGGCGAGGCGCTTGAAGTCGCCGCGCTCGATGCAGGCGTTCAACAGCTTGAGGGCGAGGTCGCGGTTGCGCTCGTCGAGGCGTCGCACCTCAGCCTCGCAAGCAGAGTCGGTCGGAAACTTCGCCGCATGCTCAGCCGCCGTCTTCGGCTTCTCCGTCGCCTCTGACGACGTCGCTGCCGTCGTCGACGCGGCCGTCTCATCGCCCCACCGCACCTGCTCAGAGGCGCACGAGACGAAGCAGCAGCAGGCGACGACGACGACAGCGGAGGCGCGCATGACCCAGAAATAGCACCGGCGGCGGCGTGCACGCGGTCGCTGCACGTCGGCGCGACACAGCCGCCGCGTCGACTTGTGCGGCGGGGCGGACTTCGGCGAGGCTGCCGCCGCCTGTTGTTTCCACCGCGTGAACCCCGAGGGATCCTTGACCACTCCCACCGCCGCTGCGCCCAATCCGCTTCGCCAGGGCCTCGCCGAAGACCGTTTGCCTGAGCCCTGCACCGTCGTCATCTTCGGCGCCTCGGGCGACCTCACGAAGCGCAAGCTCATCCCGGCGCTCTACACGCTGATGGCCGAGCGGCTCTTGCCCCCGTCGTTCGCCGTGGTCGGCTACGCCCGCAAGGGCGTCAGCGACGAGGCCTTCCGCGCCGACATGAAAGAGTGGTGCATGAAACAGGCGCGCCACAAGCCGACTGAAGAGCTTTGGAATCAGTTCCAGAAGGGCATCTTCTTTCATACCGGTAGCTATGACAACGTCGAAGACTACAAGAAACTGAAAGAGCGCCTCGACGCCATCGACAAAGAACGCGGCGTCTCCGGCAACCGCGTCTTCTACGTCTCGACGCCTCCTGAGACCTTCCCCCTCGCGGTCAAGAACCTCGACGAGGGCGGCCTGATCAACAAGTCGACGACGGGCCCGTTCACCCGCGTCATCATCGAGAAGCCCTTCGGCACCGACCTGCAGTCGGCCCGCGATCTCAATGCACACTGCTTGAAGCACCTGCGCGAAGATCAGATCTATCGCATTGACCACTATCTGGGCAAAGAAACCGTCCAGAATCTCATGGTGTTCCGCTTCGCCAACGCGCTGTTTGAACCTCTGTGGAACAACCGTTTCGTTGACCACGTGCAGATCACCGGCGCCGAAGCCCTCGGCATCGAAGGCCGCGGCGGCTACTTCGACAACGCCGGCATCACCCGCGACATGGTGCAGAATCACCTCTTCCAGGTCATGGCGCTCACGGCGATGGAGCCGCCGGTGTCGTTGAACGCCACCGACCTGCGCGACGAGAAGGTCAAGGTCTTGAAGGCGCTGCGGCCCATCCCCGACGGCCGCTTCGACGAGTTCGTCGTGCGCGCCCAGTACCGCACCGGCAGCGTCGCTGGACGCCGCATCCCCAACTACCACGAAGAGACCGGCGTCGTGGCCGGCTCGACGACAGAGACCTACGTCGCGCTGAAGATGTTCATCGACAACTGGCGCTGGGCTGGCGTGCCTTTCTATCTGCGCTCGGGCAAGGCGATGGCCAAGAAGGTCACCGAGGTCGCCCTCGTCTTCAAAGACGCGCCGCACCGCTTGTTCGGCGAGAAGAGCTCGACCGAGCCCAACGTGTTGTCGATCCGCATCCAGCCCGACGAGGGCATCTCGGTGCGCTTCGGCTCGAAGGTGCCGGGCAACACCCTCGACATCCACCCGGTGAACATGGAGTTCCGCTACGGCACGAGCTTCGGCACCGAGCCGCCCGAGGCCTACGAGCGCTTGCAGCTCGACTGCATGCTCGGCGATCAAGCGCTCTACACCCGCGCCGACGAGGTCGAGGCCAGCTGGAAGTTCATCTCGCGCATCCACGACGAATGGAAGCGCAGCTTCGCCAAGGGCATCCCGACCTACGAGGCCGGCACCTGGGGCCCCGACGAGTCCGACGCGATGCTGAAGCGCAGCAACAACGCCTGGCGCCGCCTCTAGCGCCGTCTCCGTCTCCGTCAGCAGTCGACCCCGCCACCGCAAAGGTCGCAGGGCGCGGCTGCTGACGGATTCTTCGTCTCCGCCTCCTCCTTCTTCGCCTGCTCCAGCTTCGGGGTCTTCGATGTCCACCACCGCTTCGTCCACGCTGAGACCCGCCACCACCCCGCAGCCCTCGGGCACGCCCCTCGCGGGCTACGCCGTCGCCGTCGACGTCGGCGGCATCGAAAAAGAGCTGGCGGCGCTGTGGCGCACGCAGTCGAAAGAGAAGTCGCAGGCGTTGACGCGGGCGTGCTCGTGGAACCTCGTCGTCCACTGCAGCGACGACGCGGCGCTCACCCTCGGCAAGACCACCGCCGACGCGCTGATTCACTCGGTGCCGACGCGCACCGTGCTCGTGAAGAACGAGCCCTACACGACGGGCGGCAAAGAGATCGAGGCGTGGGTCTCGGCCAACTGCCAGGTCGCGCCCGGCGGCGGCAAGCTCTTGTGCACCGAAGAAATTCACATCGAGAGCCACGGCAAAGGCGTCGAGCACGTGCCGTCGCTCTTGCGCGCCCTCGTCGTTCCTGACGTGCCCACGGCGCTGTGGTGGGCGGGTGCGCCGCCCGACAACGCGGCTGCGGTGCGCATGCTGCTGTCGGGCGTCGACCGTCTGATTGTCGACAGCCAGGCCGCCACCGGCGGCAACCTCAGCAAGCTCGCCCACGTCGGCGGACTGCTCGACGGCATGATCCTCGCCGACCTCAACTGGATGCGCACCGGTTCGCTGCGCTCGCTGCTCGCCGCGATGTTCGATCCGCCGACGGGTCACGAGGCCCTCTACAAAATGAAGCGCATGCGCCTCGACGTCAGCGACACCGGCGTCGCCGCTGCCAAGCTCATGCTCGGCTGGCTCACCTCGCGCCTCAAGTGGACGGTGCAAGAGAAGGTCTCGCGCAACGGCGGCCTCGCCTGGCGCGTGCTCTCGCGCGACGAAAACGTCATCGCCATCGACGTCGAGGTCAGCGGCACGTCTGCTGGCGGCCGCGCCTCGGGCATCCGCGCGCTGGGCTTCGAGACCAGCGAGGGCGAGCGCTACGGCTTCCAGTCCCGCGAAGGCAGCGTCGTCGACCTGATCACGCCGTCCGGTGGTCGCGAGGTCACCGCCGCTGAGCCCCCGCTCGAGCAGCTGCTCGTCGCTGCGCTTGGCGCCCGCGGCCGCGACAAGCTCTACGGCGTCGCCCTGCACAGAGCGATGGAGCTCGAGCGCTGAGGTGCTCGCGGCACGGCTGAGATCGACGGGCGCCGCCGGGGCGCCGTGTCAGAAGGGCCTCGTCTGCGGCTCCCCCTGCGGCATCGACGGCTGCGACTTCGCCTGCGGGCCGCCCGGACTCCCACCGCGACCCTGAAGTCAGCAGATGTAGAGTGCGCACGGACATGGCGACGAAGAAGGCGCAGCAGCAGCAGCAGAAGACCCCGTGGACATGGCGTGGCTCCATCGTCGTCGTCGTCGCCGTGGTCATCGGCCTCGTCGTTGGCACCGCGCTGACGTTCTTGCTGCCCGAGGGCGGGCTGTTCGCGGCCGATCGCGCGCGGTTTCACCTCGCCAAAGACAGCGCCGAAGCGCTCAGAGACGCCGCCGACATCGCCGACGGCAGCGACACCGCCGACAACGGCATCGGCGCCCTCGCCCGCGTCTTGCTGTGGCTCGAGCACGGCGCCGACGACGCCACTCGCGCGCAGGCCGAGCAGCTGCTGCAAAAGGCGTCGGCGCCGGCGAAGTCGTCGGCTGAGGCGCTGTATGCGCGGGCGCTGTTGGCGTCGCTGCCGCCAGCGATGTCGCCGCTGGCCGACGCGAAGCTCGACGACGAGCTGAACACCGCAAAGGCGTCGACGTGGGTGCTGCTGGCGCGCGCGCTGCGCAGCAACGATGACGTCGAGCGCCGGTCCCTCGTCGAGACGGCCGCGTTCGGCAAAGACCCGGCGCCGCACCCGACGCACATGTTGGCGCGCACGCTGCTCGCGCAGGGCGACATCGTCTCGGCGCGCGCCGCCCTCGATCGGCTGTTCAAGCTCGACGAGAAGCACGCCGCTGGCGCCGTCACAGCCCTCGCGCTCGCCGTGATCGAAGAGGCGACGTTGCCGCTGCAGCAGCAGAAGAAGCCGCGCGACAAAAACCAAAAGCCCGTGCCAGGACAACAAGCCGCCGTCTCCACCGACGAAGCCCGCGCCCGCGACCTCGTCGACGACGGCCTCGCTGACGGCGACGAAGACGTCCTCGCGCTGGCGCTGTTGGCGGCTGAGTTTTCGCGCAAGGGCGAGCCCGACAAAGAGATTCTCGAGAAGGCGCAAGAGGCGGCGGCGCGGTCGCAGCAGTCGGCCGAGCGGCTGCTCGAGATCTTCGTGCTCGAGGGCGACGCCGACGCTGCCGACGCCATCGTCAAAGCCCGCCGTGTCGATCGAGAGGGGGCCGTCGAGCGCCTGTCGCTGCTGGTCGACATCTCGCGCGCGCGGTTCTTGCGGGCCATCCCCGACGACGAGCGCCACGCGCTGCAGCGCC
>JANNAY010001205.1:0-2509 GCA_031384945.1 Deltaproteobacteria bacterium | reverse complement strand
GACGACGACAGCGACGACGACAGCGACGGCAGCAACGACAGCGACGACGGCCGCGACGCGTCGCGCCGCCGATCGGGTCACAGAGAATTTCGCATCAGGTGCACCATCGCCTGGCATGCAGACCTCCAGCCGCGAGGGCGGGCGTCACGTTATAGGCGAGCCAGATCAGCGCGCGGTGTGCGTGAAAGCCTGCTGAAATTTTCACGCGCCGTTCGTCACTTGGTCTTCTGCAAGAACGCCAACGTAGGCGGCAACCATGCGTCGGGCGCGTCGACTTGCGCGAAGTGCGTTCCGTGCGCCAGCGTGACGTACTCGGCGTCGGGGATGGCATCGCGCAGCCGCGGCCCGGTCTCGGCAGGGACCATCGGGTCATATTGAACATACTGCAATTGCAGTGGAATCGGGAATTTCAGATTCTTCATCCGGCGATCGAGCAGCGTCTCTTCAAACTTCTGAAACTGCCGCCAGTCCATCGTGTCGTGCAGGTAGTGCCAGAAGGCGCGACGGCCCTCTTCGGTCGCCAGCGGCGCGCCATAGACCTTCGCCTCTTCTTTCGACTTCAGCGACTCATCGTAATAATGAACCTTCTCATAGGCCCATTTCTGTGGATTGCCGCCGATCAACGCTGACAGCACCGACATCGATCCAGGTGCGCGCATCGCGATGCCCAATGCTGTGTAGCGTGGCAACGGAACCGCCGGCGCATGCAGCACCACCAGCCGCGAGAACGACGGCGACTGCGAAAGCGCTGCCTGCATCGCGAGGTAGCCGCCCATCGAGTTGGCGACGCACAGGCACCTCTCGATGCCCAACACTTTCGTGAGCTGCACGAGAAACTTCGCCAGAAACGCTGGCGTGTAGGCGACGTCGACAGCCTCGCTCTGCCCGGCGCCGGGCAGGTCAGGGACGAAGCAGGTGTACTGCGCGCCCAGCGGCTCGATGACGTAGCGAAACGAGTAGCTCGAGGTCATCAACCCGTGCACCAGCAAGAGCGGCGGGCCCTTGCCCTTCACCTTCACGTGGGTGCGAATGGCTGTGCCGTCAACGTCGACGACGACCTCTTTCGACGGCAGCTTCTCGTAGCTGTGCGGCACGCGCGGGTACTTCGGGATCGACGCAAACGGCGCCTGCTCGAACGGTCGCAGCGACATGCCGGCACGCTACCAGCGAAGCGCCAACCAAGAGAACGTCAAGAGAACGTGAAGAGAACCGGCGGCGCGGTCGTCAGCACCGCCGTGAAGAACCGCAGACGCCTCCTGATTCTCACACGCTGACCCCGCGGCCCGCGCGCTTGCCCGTTTGGCAGCGCCGTCCGCGTCGGCCGCACCCACCATCCGACCTTCGCCCTGCACGTCGCCCCTCGACGTCGGCGCTGCCTTCGCTTGATGATCACGAGGCACACCATGACCACGAAAAGATCCCTGCCCCTCAAGCAACTGCGCAACTTCGGCGTGATCGCCCACGTCGACGCCGGCAAGACCACGCTCACCGAACGCCTGCTGTTCGCCACCGGCGCCATTCACAAGAAAGGCGAGGTGCACCACGGCAACACCACGACCGACCACCACCCGCTCGAGCAGCAGAAGGGCATCACCATCGGCGCCGCCGCCGTGCGCTGCGCCTGGCGCGACCACGAGCTGCAGCTGATCGACACCCCCGGACACGTCGACTTCGCCATCGAGGTCGAGCGCTGCTTGCGCGTCCTCGACGGCTGCGTCGTCGTGCTCGACGGCGTCGCCGGCGTCGAGCCGCAGACCGAGAGCGTCTGGCACAAGGCCACGCGCTTCGGGCTGCCGCGCATCGTCTTCGTCAACAAGCTCGACCGACAAGGCGCCGACTTCGGCCGCTGCGTCGACGAGCTCGCGAAGCGACTCGGCGCAGAGCCCGTGGTGCTGCAGCTGCCGTGGGTCGACGACATCGGCGGCGTGAACGGCGTCATCGACGTCGTCGACAACGTCGCGCTGTCGTTTCACAACGGCGTCGTCGAGCGCCAGCTGGTCCCCACGAAGCTGCAAGCAGCCCGAGACGCCGCCTACGACGCCGTCTGCGCCGCCGTCGCCACCGTCGACGAAGACGTCTTCGCCGCGCTGACAGCGTCTGGCGCCGAAGGCCGCAGCGTCGACGTCGGCGCGCTGAAACGAGGACTGCGCACCGGCACGATGACGAACGTGTTCGTCCCCGTGCTGTGTGGTGCTGCCCTCAAAGACATCGGCATCGAGCCCCTGCTCGACGCCGTCGTGGCGCTCTTGCCCTCGCCCGAAGACCGCGGCGCGGTGCAAGGCTGCGCCCCCGTCGACGACGCGCCCGTGCTGGCGCTGGCGTTCAAGGTGCTGCACGACAGCTACGGGCCAACGACGTTGGTCCGTGTCTACGCCGGCACCCTCGAACGTCGCGCGCAGGTGACGTCGACGAAGACCCAGAAGAAGCTGCGCGTGGGCCGCCTGTGCCGCGTGTTCGCCGGCAAATTCCAGGACGTCGAAGTCGCCCAGGCCGGCGACATCGTCGGCCT
>JANNAY010001644.1:0-3868 GCA_031384945.1 Deltaproteobacteria bacterium | reverse complement strand
TGTCGTCGGCGACATGCACGTAGCGGACGATCGGCCCTGCCACGAGCTGGGGGAACAAGCTCACGAAGAGCAGCATCTTCGGATACGATTTTTGCGCCGCGACCTCGCCGCGGTAGACGTCGACGACGTAGTTGATCGTGTGAAAAGTATAGAATGAAATGCCCACCGGCAGCGTGAAGCCCGGCACGGCAAAGGCGGTTTCGGCGACGTCGTTGACGGTGTGAACGACCAGGGGGCTGTACTTGAAGAGTGCGAGAATCCCGAGATTCGAGATCAAACTGACGATCAGCGCGATCTTCGATTTGGGTGTTCCTCTCCACCGCTCGATGAGGCGGGCGACGCCATAGTCGAACGTCGTGGCGAACAGCAGCAGCGAGATCCAGAGCGGCTCGCCCCAGCCGTAGAAGAAGAGGCTGAAGACGACGATGACGCCGTTCTTCCAGCCGACGCTCTTGACCCCGAAGTAGAGGATCAGGAACAGCGGGAAGTAGAGATAGAGAAAGACGAGGCTGGCAAAGACCATCGCGCTGCTGCTCTCGCTCCACCGAAGAAGACGCCGCCGTTGACGACGACGACGCCGTAGACAGCGACGCTAGCAGCGTGGTTCCGTCGCCGGAACTTCAGTTCGCCGGAACGAATTGATTGAGGACGCGCAGGGTCGCGGTACTAGCGGCCGCGTCGCAGGTCTGCGCTGACGTGGCGGTGCAGGCCGGGTTGGCACCAGCGCATTGAAAGAAGAGCGGCGCGCCGGCACTGATTCCACACATCAAGCTTTTGCAAGTCGGCGTCGTGTCGTTGAACCCGTTGTTCACGAGACCACCACCGCACGCCTTGGGCATTTCGCGCAGGAAGAAGAAGCCGTCCGACGGGAAGTGGCGCAACGTCACCGCCTCGTCGCCAATGCGGGTCTTGTCGACGCCTTTTGCCGCGATGCTGAACGCATTCGACGTCACTGCCAGACCACCAGCGGCAGCAGCCGTCGCGACCGTGTCGTTGTCCCCGTCCGCCAAACCATTTGGCACGCCCTGAAGTTGCGAGAACGTCACGACGCGGCCTGCGACGGCAGCGGAGACTTCGGCGTCGGTCGCCATCGCGGATGCAGCGACACCGCCGACCCGCTCGGCATCGCCCGCGCGAAGGGCGAAGGGAACGGAACGAATCGCGGCTCGAGGCACCAAAGCATCTCCGTTGACGGTGACCTCGAGGAAGAGTTCGGCCTCGGCAAGCACGCTGTCGTCGAGGACTTCGATCGAGCCGAGCTCGTGAACCAGTTCACCACTAGTGACGGCGATCGAGGAGGCAGTTTCCGACCAGACCTCGGTCCCTGCAGTGTCGTCATCGAAAAGAACGAACGTCGCACTCACGGTGCCGTCGACGGGTGCACCGTCTCGCTCAAGCGTGGCGCTGTAGGTGACGACCGTCGGCACTGCATGAGAAGCTGCGGCCAAGAAGAGAGAAGCAAGAATCAAGTGAAAGCGCATGTGAACTCCAGAAATCAGTGGGATTGAAGGGTGAAAGACGTTCCGGACATCCGGATCGGGCTGACCACGGTGATCACACCGGTGACCGCACCACGCTGAGAGGCGCTGGATTGGGCGAGCGCACCAACTTGTTGAGCGACGAGTGTGATGCGGCCGTCATCGCCCTCACCCTCGCCAACGCCTTCGCCTTCGCCTTCGCCCTCTCCTGCAACTTCACCTTCGCCTTCGCCCTCCTCTCCTTCTCCGCCTGCGTCGCCCTCTCCTTCGCCCTTACCCTGAAGGGTGACGCATTCACCATCTTGGCAACGCTCTCCGATCGCACATTGGGTGTTGTCCTCGCAATCCACTGCGGGCGGATCAGTGCATGAAAAGACGACGGCGACTAGCGGTATTAACGTGTACTGATTTCGCATTTGCCCTCCCAGGCCTTGGAAAAAAAAGAGCCCGCCGAAGCGGGCCCTTTCAGAGTCGTTGGACTCAGCTCACTGGGCTTCGAGAACGCAAACGGCGTCGGAGACGCTGCCGTCGTTGTCGGTGACCTGGACGCCGAGGTCGGCCGGGGCTTCCTGGCCGTCGACGCAGAGCGGGCAGAGGACGAGCGCCGTGCCGTCGCCGAGGTCTTGGCTGGTGGGCGAGTTCGTGCAGCCGCTGGTCACACCGTTGATCGAGATCTCAACGTCGGTGTTGCCGATATCGGCGGCAAAGTTGCCGCCGTCGGTGAGAACGTTGATGAAGACGAGGTTCGGGGCGGCCAGGCCGTCGCAGATGACCGAATCGGCCTCTTCGAAGTTCCAGTCAGCGGTGATCGCGTAGAGGCCGTCGCCGGCGGCGTCGTCGAAGCCGGTGAGGTCGCAAACGTCTTCGCCTTCGCCTTCGCCCTCTTCGCCTTCGCCTTCTTCGCCTTCGCCCTCTTCGCCTTCGCCTTCGCCTTCGCCGGTGTTGTCGCAGTCAGCGGCAACCATCGGGATCATGAGGGCGCTGGCGGCAATGGTGAGCAGGAACTTGGTGGAAATCTTCACGTGTGATTCTCCTTGAAACGGACCCGCACCGTCGTTGGTGGGGCCAAGCGCGGGGGACCTTCTCATGAACCCCCGGCCCGGCGCAACGCCGTGCATCAGGAGAAATACAATCGCCATGCCGTTGGTCGGCGCGCGTCCCAACGCCGACGAGCCAGCCAGAACCGCGACAGCGCTGTCAGGGTCAGCGGAAAGCTGCGGCGCCGGGGAATGCTGCGAACCCCTTGCGCGACGTCGACGCGGAGAGCAACGACCCGCCCGTGGCTCTCGACCGCAAGTGGCTGCACGCCCAATTCAACCTCGGCTTCAAGGTGGTGGTCCACTACCTCAAGAAGTTGTGGCCGTGGTCACCCCGCTATGGGCTCGAGCGGTTTCAACAGAACTACGTGGTCGAAGGATTGCCGCCGGCGACGTTGGCGTTTCGGCAGCTCGCCCGCGAACCGGGTCGTTGCACGACGTGCGGCGCCTGCGATCGCGCGTGTCCGATTCTTGATGTCGAACGCGACTTCATGGGACCGATGCGCTTCGTGGTCTCTGGTGCCCGCGCGGCGCCGCACCTCGACGCTGTCGAAGAGACGCTGCGCATCTTGACGTCGCCTGTGTGCACGGATTGCAAGAAGTGCGAAGCGGCGTGCCCCGAGGGCATTCCGATTCTGGCGCTGGCTGCGGCGCTGACCGAAGCCAACGCCATCGTCGTCGCTGCCAAGAACGGCACGGTGCCGATCTCGGCGGGTGAAGCGAGAGAACGTGTGAAGCAGCTCGAGGCGAGGAACTGATGGGCGCGCTCAACGGATCGCTGTCGTATTTGCGTTTTCTCGTCGAGGGCGGCCTGCACGACAAGATCGACCATGTCGAAAAGTCGGTGCAATCGCGCCGCTTCTTGCCGCTGCAGCCGTCGCAAGAGTCGCCCGAGTCGGCGGGCTGGGTGCCCACCGAGGCCCCGTTCGACGACGAGCGCAAGATGACGCGCGACTTGTTCGTCTTCGGCGACCTCGTCGTCGTCACCTACCGCGAAGACAAGTGGAGCATTCCGCGGCCGCTGCTCAAGCGCGAGACGCAGAAACGCATCGACAAGATCGTCGCCGAAGAAAAGAAAGACCCCGACGACATCGGCAAGGCGTTTGTGAAAGCCGTCGAGCAAGCCGTGCTCAGCGAGCTGAAGCAGAAGACCATGCCGCGCTCGAAGCTCGTCGACGTCGTTTGGGACATCGGCCGCAAAGAGGCCCGCGTCTTTGGCCGCGGCACCGTCGCCACCGAGCGCGTCGCCTCGTTGCTCGAGCGCACGTTTCAAGTGCGCATCGACGTCGGCAGCTACGCGGCCCGCGCCTTCACCCTCGACCTCGGCACGCGCGCCCAGGGCGTGCTCGAACG
>JANNAY010001170.1:0-1503 GCA_031384945.1 Deltaproteobacteria bacterium | reverse complement strand
GACGACGACGACGACGACGAGAGCGACGGCGGCGTAGAGGGCGAGGGGTCGCCTCTTCGGCAGCAGCTCGTCTTTCGGCGTGCCGGCGACGTCGTCACGCCGCACGATGGTCGTTGCCTCGGCTGCGCGCTCGAGCCGCGGCAGCAGCTCGGTCTTGATCTCTCTGACCTTGAAGGTGTCGACCTCGACGGTGGTGGGCTCGCCGGGGTTGGTGGTCGCCACTTCACCGAGGGGGACGGTGGCGGCGAGGGCGGGTCCTTCGCGGGTGGGGAGAGCGATGATCCCGCTCTCCATCGTCAGCGGCTCCATCTCGTCGGGGCGGCGGGGGGTCGGGGCGAGCTCGTCGAGCTGCGACACCGACAGATCAGGCGGTGGCGGCGACAGGTCGGGCGACGACGTCGTGGGCGCCGTCGGCACCGTCATCGTCACCGGCGCGGGCAGGCTCACGCCGCGTGCGCCCGACATCGACGAGGTGCGGCCGCCGAGGGCGGATTGCGAGGGCGTCTGCAGTCCGGCGAGGGCCTCGTCGAGCGCGTTGATGTCGTCGAAGCGATCGGCCGGCTTGCGGGCCATCGCCTTCAAGATCACCGCCTCGTAAGCAGGGTCGATGCTGGCGAAGCGCTCGCGCAGCGTCGGCTGCGACGCGCGAATGGCGTCGACGATCTCGAGCGGGTTTTGTCCCCGGTAGGGCAGCGTGCCGGTGCCCGCGGCGAAGCCGATGACGCCGAGTGCGTACTGGTCGCCCTTTGGCGCCGCGGGCTCACCTTCCCAGACCTCGGGGGGGATGAAGGGAACGCTGCCCAGCGCTTGTCCAGGCCGCGTGAGCTGGCCGACGCCGGTGGCGGTGGCGATGCCGAAGTCGAGGACGACGACGTTGTCTTTGCCGTCGACCATGACGTTGGCCGGCTTGAGATCGCGGTGCACGACGCCTTGCGCGTGCGCGGCGGCGAGGGCGCCACAGATGCCACGCAACAGGCGAATCACCCGCGGGAGCGGCGGGGCGTCTTCGCGGAGGAGTGCGCTGAACGGGCGTCCTTCGACGAACTGCATCGAGATGAAGAACGCGTCGCCGTCTTCGTGCAGATCGAAGAGCCGGCACACGCCGGGATGAGCGACGCGACGCGTAAGGATCAGCTCGCGCTTGAACCGCTCGCGCAGCGTCGGATCGCCCGAGAGCCACGGCTGCAGCGCCTTGATGGCGACGCGCTCGTTGAGCAGCGTGTCGGTGGCTTCGAAGACAACGCCGTGGCTGCCGCGGCCCAGCTCGCGCAGCAACTCGAAGCGCCCGAGTCGTTCACCCACTTTGATCACGACGACGTCATCTCTCCACTACGGGGCGGGTCACGGTAGCGCTCCCAGATCGACGGACGTGTGTTCACGCCGTCATGGTGCCTGTCCCGACGAGCGCGGAGCAACTTCTCCGCTGTAGGCTCACGTCGTGCGCATCTTTTTTCTTGCCGTTGTCGCCGTCGTCGTTTCCGCGGGCTGCCGCTTCTTCACGGG
>JANNAY010001168.1:0-3964 GCA_031384945.1 Deltaproteobacteria bacterium | reverse complement strand
GACGACGACGACGAGGGCGACGGTGAAGAGCCACGGACGCGCCACCGTCAGCGGCTGCTCAGTGACCGTCTTCAAGCGCAGCAGGCGCGGCTCGAGCACGCAGCCGGCGACAAAGCCGCAGACGATGCCGCCGGCGTGTCCCCAGTTGTCGGTCGACGTGCGCAAGAGGCCGAGCGAGAACGCCGCCGCGGTGTAGCCGACGACGACGACGCCGAAGTAGATGCGGTAGCGCCAGGCGAGCACGTCGGCGTAGCGCAAGCCGAAGACGACGGCGCAGCCCAGGCAGCCGAAGATCATGCCCGACGCACCGACGGTGGTGAGCGGGATGGCGATCGTCGACGTCAACATGCAGGCGAGGCCGCTCGTGACCAACAACAACAAGTAGTCGCCACGGCGGTAGACGCCTTCGAGGGCGGCGCCGAAGCCCAAGAGCGCGAACAAGTTGAACGCGAGGTGCACCCCATCTTTGTGCAAGAGCGAGGCGACGAGCAGGCGCCAGGTCTCGCCGTCGTCGACCACGCGGGCGCGGGCTTTGGCGCCGAGCAACATCAGCGCTTCGCGGGTGACGGCGCCGTCGCCGAGGTCTTTGGCCAGCCACCACAAAGCGACGCAGACGACGCTGACAACGAGGGTGACGAAGGGGACGCGGCCGACGTGAAAGTGGTGGCGAAACAACAGGCGGCGCGGGTCGTAGACGGCGGCGAACAACGGCAGCGAGCGCGCCTCGACGAGCTGATCGCCGGTGAGCGCCGGAATCGACACCAGCGCGTGCGGCGAGATTTCGCCGCGGCGCGCGCGCCGCTCGAACTCGTCCATCGACAAAACGGCTTCGCTGTCGCCGTCGCGCACTCGAATCATGGCGTCACACTACTCTCGCGCCGCGGCGTCTGCTGCTCCGTCGCTTCCGTCGAACATCCGGTGACGACGTGCTGTGCGGGCTGCAGCATCGGGGATAGGGTGAAGGCGATGGCCCGACGTGGACCGCCCCAGACCAATCTCCCCGTCGAGCGTGGCGCGTTCGTCGGGCGTGAGCGTGGGCTGCAGGCGATCGCGCGCGTGCTGGGTGATGACACCGCCAACGCTCCGCGGGTTCTCGCCCTCACCGGACCAGCGGGCGTCGGTAAAACGCGCCTCGCGCTGCGCGCCGCAGCCCGCGAGCTGCCGCGCTACGGACACCAAGGCGGCGTCTGGCTCGTCGAGTGCCTCGGCGTCGACGACGGCCGCGGCCTCATCCGCCTGATCGGCTTGATGATGGGGCTCTTGCCCGACGCCACCGCTGGCGACGACGTCGAGCGCGCCCGCGTCGTCAGCGTCTTGCGCGACCGCGGCGCCTGCGTCGTCGTCGTCGATGGCGTCGACGCCGTCAAAGACGCCGACGCCGTCTTGCGCGACATCGCCAACGACGTCGTCGGCGTCCGGTTCGTCGTCACCGTCCGCACCGCAACTCCAGTCGAACAAGACGGCGTTACCGCGTTCACGGTGGGCGCCTTGTCGTCGTCGAAGAAGGCGCGCGGTGAAGAGAGCGAGGCGGCCCAGCTCTTCGTCGAGCGGCTCGCCGAGGTGCGGGGCACCCACACGCGCACGCTGTCGCCGCAAGACCTCGTCTCTGTCGCCAACATCGTCAAGCATCTCGAGGGCGTGCCGCAGGCCATCGAGCTCGCCGCCGCGCGCTGTCGCGTGCTCACGCCGGGCGAGCTGCTTGAGCGCTTGCCGCGCAACCTGCAGGCGCTGTCGTCGACGTTGGGGCAAAAGTCGGCGTTGTCGGGCGTGGTCGCCTGGTCGCTCGACCTGCTGCAGCCGTGGGAGCGCGCGACCCTCGCGCAGTGCGTGATCTTTCACGGCGGCTTCGCCAAAGACGCCGCCCGCGCCGTGGTCGACCTCGCCGAAGTCGATGGCGCCCCCGACGTCGACGCTGCCATCGACAGCCTCGTCGAAAAAGCGCTGCTCAAGGTCGTGGCTTCACCCGACGACGAAGAGCTGCGCTACGTGCACCCGCCGGCGGTCCGCGATCTCATCGTCGCGGTTCGTCCGGCGCGCACGCGCACACCCATCAAGGCGTCGACGCTCGAGCTCTTGCCCGGATCGTTTTCCGGCGAAGGCCCGAACGAGCCCGAGACCGCGCGCATCGAGCTGTCGACGACGAGAGAGGCGCTGGTCAAGCGCCACGCGCAGTGGGCGCTCAAGCACTGCGGCGCGCTCAGAGAGAGCGTCGACGGACACGGCGGGCTCATCGCGCGCCGCCGGCTCGAGCGCGAGCAAGAGAACCTCTTGGCCGTCGTGCGGCGGTCTTTGTCAGAAGAGACCGCGACGCTGACGTCGTTGACGCAGGCGCTGATGGCGTTGTCGGCGTTAGAGCCGGTGATGACGACGCGCGGTCCGCACGACCTCTTCGCGCGCCTGCTCGATCGCGCGGTCGAGCCCGCAGAAGCCGCCGGCGTCTCGCCCGCGTTGGTCGCGCGCTCGCTCGAGATGCGCGCCCGTCTGCGCCGTGGACGCGGCCAGTTGACGTCGTCAAAGTCTGATCTCGACAACGCGTTGCTGCTGGCGCGCAAGGCCAAAGACAAGGTGCTCGAGGCGCGCACGTTGGCGAACCTGGGCACGCACGCGCTCTTTCTGGGCGATTTGAAGCAGGCCCGCGCCGAATACGACGCCGCCATCGCCTTGATGCGCTCTGAGCGCGAGCTGCGCCTCGAGGGCCGCTGCGTCGGCTTCTTCGGCTTGCTCGAAGAAGAGGCCGACAACCTCGACGCTGCGGCGCACCACTACCAAAACGCCATCGAGATTCACGCGGCGACAGGTGATCGAAGGTGGGAGGCGATTCACCAGACGCAGCTCGGACGCGTCCGTTTGGCGCAGGGTGACCTCGACGTCAGTCACGAGCTGCTGCGGCGGTCGTTGGTCATCCACCGCGAGCTGTGGAACCGCCGGCTCGAAGCGTTGACGCTCATCCTTCTCGGTGACCTCGCCGCGGTGTCGCACAACCTCATCGACGCCGAGGGCTTGTGGAACCGTGTGGCGCCCATCGTGCGCGACATCGGTGACCCGACGGTGCAGGCGCTCGTGCACATTCGCCTCGCGTGGGTCGGCAAGAAGAAAACCGTCGACGTCAAAGAGCACGACGACATCGTCGACGCCTGCCTCGCCCGCATCGACGACCCCCAGATCACCGCCGCAGTGGCGACGTTCCGCGGAACGCCCATGCCGTCGCGCGGCGTGCAGGTCCGCGCTGCTGAGCGCCTCGTCGCCGTCTGATCCCGGCGCTGATCCCGGCCGGCCGCGCCCATCATCGTCGTCGGCGAGCGTCTTGGCCGGCCTCTGAATTTTCAATGCACTCCGTGCGGCCAGGGAGAGCAGGCGAACTTTCCCTACCCTTCCCTTTCTTCCTCCGATTCTCCTCGGTGATCTCTTTGTCTCTGCGATCTCTGTGTTTGTTCGGAAATCTCAGTCCCTCCCCTTTCTCGTGCGGCTGCAGGCACCCGCGCCAACTCCTACGCCGTCGACATGGACGTCTGCTTCGCCTCTCTCGGTGACTCTTCAGGCGTCGGTGTCGGCGCCGGCAACGACGGCGGCTACCCGTCGCGCATCGCGGCGCGGTTGCGGCGCACGTCGTCGACGCTGCGGCACGAGAGCCTGGCGGTCAGCGGTTCAGTGTCTGCCGACGTTGCCGGAGCGCAGCTCAAACGGTGCGTCGCGCTCGCGCCCTCACTGATCACCGTCGGCATCGGCGGCAACGACTTGTGGAGGCAGGTGCCGCCGCTGGTGTTTCACAAGAACCTCGAGCACGTCGTCAACGGCGTCGCCGGCTTCGACGTCGACGTCGTCTTCTTGAACGTCGTCGATCTGTCGTTGGCGCCGGTGGCGTCGTTGGCGAAGCAGCTCACCGGCATCACGCCAGAACAGATCGCCGCGCGGGTCGACGAGATGAACGACGTCGTCGCCCACGTCGTCGAGCGCGGCAACCAAA
>JANNAY010001157.1:0-1991 GCA_031384945.1 Deltaproteobacteria bacterium | reverse complement strand
GACGACGACGATGACGGCGCTGAGCACCGACTGCTGCAAGAAGACCTGCGACAGGCCGAGCAGCGGGCCCAGCGGCGGGGCAGTGACGACCTCAGCGAGGGCCGGCGCGGGTGGCGGCGCGCCGATGGGCATGAGCAACGCGGACCAGGTGACGACGAGAAACGGCGCCGTGAACACCCGCCACGCGCGACGTCGCGCCGCGCGGGCCAGCAGGGCAGAGGCCGCGCTGCCGACCACGATGGCGGCGACGACGTCGAGCGAGAGCCCCCGCAGTGTCGCGAGCGCCGCGCCGACGAGGAAGCCGTTGAAGTTTCGATCGTGGGCGTCGCCTTCGTCGTCGACGACGCTGGCGACGACGACGCCGACCACAGCGCCGACGCCCGCGGCGATGGAGGAGACGAAGACGGCGACGACGAAGCAGGCGCCGGCGACGACGCTGTCGGCGAAGCAGACCTGGGCGGCGCCGCGCAGGCACCGTTCCACGAAGTGTTTCACGCGGCTCACGACGACGACGGTAGCGCTCGCCGAGTGGGGATTTCATCCCCAACTGTGAGGCGAGACCGTTCGAGAACATCCGTCATGGTAACCGACGAACTGCATCTAAAAACAGTCAGTCTAATGCCGCATTTCAATGCCGCGGCGCTCTATATGCTTTCAAAGCTTCGGCCTTACATCACGTGCAAAGATTCAGCGGGCGAGGAACAACCAGTTTACTTCTTCCTGGTCGGTCGTCGCGTTGAAGAACCCGATCGCTTCGACGAAAACTTCTTTGAATGTCTTGCGGAGCTCGGCTTCGAACTCCGGACTCTCGCTCGTCGACCACAAGGCGAACACCCCGCCCGGCTTGAGGTGCTGCGCGGCGAGGGCGAGCTTGGCGTGTCCATAGAAGCTGTCGCTGTTCTCCGCGAGGCGCTTGGACGGTGCGTGATCGACGTCGATCAGCAGGACGTCGTACGGCTTGGTCACCGCGCCGCCCAGACGTTCGAACACGTCGCCGTGGATCGGGTGATAGCGGGCATCGGCTACCAGCTCTTTGCCGAGCGGGATCAGGCCGCGTGCGACCCAGTCGATGATGCTCTGGACGTACTCGACGACGTCGACGTTCGCGACCCGACCCGAGTCGAGCGCGGCCTTGGCCGTGTAGCCGAGGCCGAGGCCGCCGACCATGACCTCGAGATCAGTGCCGCCGTGCATCGCGATCGCGCGGGTGGACAACGCGCGCTCGGAGACGGTGACGGTGCTGCTCATCAAGAACTGATGATCGAGAGTGAGCTCGATGACGCCCGGCACCGGTTCCGTCCGCTCTCGGAGGATGAATGTGCCGATCGGCGTGTCGGCGTGGTCGAGGACTTCGAATTCGAGCACGAACCTCGTGTACTACGGATTCACGTTCTCACAGAGAGTAACCGCGCCCCGTTGAGCGACTCGCTCTTGGTGAACGGCTCCGTCGGGCCGCTGCTCGCGATGTGCGGCGGCAGATCGTCCTCGATCGGTGGCGGGTGCGCGAGCCCGTCTCTGTCGTCTGCGAGGGCCAGCTGCAGCGCTTCAATGGATCCAAACACTGACCCGTTGACGGACTTTCGCTCGCTCACCCCATCAGCCATGCTCGACCCGTGACCCCCGTGACGTCGTCAACCCCCATCTCGCTGCAGGCGCTCGGCAAGCACTTGCAAGAGAACCCGGCCACGCCGGCGATGCGGGCTTTGCGGGATTCATTGGTTGCTGAAGGCATCCCCCTCGACAAGCTGACACCCACGCCAGGCATCGGCTCTCACGACGCCTACGTCGCCGCCGGCTCACCGGAGCAAAAGCTTCGAGAGTACATGAAGTTTGTGGTCTCGACGGGGCAATACTCAGTCTCGACCGGACCGCAGTTCCTCGCGCAGGCCGCGTTCTCGTACCTGCGCAACGCCGCCAACGCCGATGGAACGCTCAGCCGTGACATCGTGCAACAGAAGCTCGGCGCCCCCGGTGTCGCCCTGTTCGACAAG
>JANNAY010001641.1:0-2490 GCA_031384945.1 Deltaproteobacteria bacterium | reverse complement strand
CCTACGTCGTTGACGGAGCGGTTCTGCCGAGTTTGAGCGCGCCGACCGTCCAGATGACGGCGCCGACGACGAGGGCGACGACGACGAGGCCCACGGCGAACAGCAGCGAGCCCGAGATGCGCGAGACAAAGCCGATCAACGGCGGTGACGGCACGTCACCCATGAAGTGGATGCAGAAGATCGACAGCGCGAACGCCCGCGCCCGCATGCCGGGGCCTACTGAATTCACCAACAAGGTGTTGATGGGCCCATTGTACATCCAAAGAAAGACCTGACACAGCGTAATGCTGATCATGATCGGCCAGTAGCCGTCGGCGACGTAGAGCGAGACGCCGGCCATGATGACAGCAGGAAAGAGCGAGAGGGCCGAGGTCCAAAGATACGCTTCTTTGACGCCTCTTCTGACGAGCACTTCGGCGATGACGCCGCCGAGGATGGTGCCGCCGAGGCCGCCGACGACGGTGGCGGTGCCGGCGATCTGTCCGGCTTCGCCGAGGTCGAAGCCGCGCTCGCGGTGCAACAGCGTCGGAAACCACTCGCCGATGCCGCCGATGGCGAAGCTGACGGCGACGTAGCCGGCGACGGTGAAGACGTAGCGCGGGTTCTTCGACAGCTGTGACAGCGCCTCTTTCCACGGCGGCGGCGCCGTCTTTTCCGGCGGGTCGAAGCGGCCGCGCGGCGGATCGACCAGCAGCAGCGCCGTCGCCGCGATCAACAAGCCGGGCAGCCCGCAGATGAGAAACGCCGCGCGCCAGCCATACGAGTCGCCGTAGAGCTTCGAGACGTACTCGCCGATGCCGCCGCCGAGCACGAAGCCGAGGGCCGCCCCGACGGGGGTCGCGATGTAGAAGAGCGTCAGCACTTTGTTGCGCTTGGTGGGCTCGTAGTGGTCGGCGATCAACGCCGGCGCGATGGTCGCGTAGGCCGCCTCGCCGACGCCGACGAAAGCGCGGGCGACGAGAAAACTGGCGAAGCCGGTGGCGAACGCGCCGGCCGCGGTGGCGATGCTCCACAAGGCCACGCCGGCCGCGATGATGAGCGGGCGCCGCCCCTTCTCGGCCAGCGAGCCGAAGAGCGGGCTGGCCACCATGTAGACGATGACGAACGCCGAGAACGGCAGCGAGCTCTGCTCGTCGGTGAGGTCCAGGTCTTTCTGAAACAGCGGCTTCACCGCCGACGGCGCCCAGCGGTCGATGTAGTTGAGCAGGTTCATCGCCGTCAGCACGACGACAGCGAAGGTGGCGCTCGAGCGAAACGACGACGGCGCCGCAGGATTCGAAGACATCGACGCAGACGCTAGCGCAGAAACAACAGCGGCCACCCGTGGGCGGCCGCTGTGTACGAACCCAGCATCAATCGACGATCAACTGTCGTTCAGAGACCTTCAGCGCGGGTCTTCGCATCAACGGCATAGTTGCCCGACGGTTCGGCACCCAGATACTTGGTGAACGCCTCTTTGGCCGCGTCGTTCTTGCCGAGCTCCTGCATCGAGATGCCGAGCCAGTAGTAGGTCGACGGAAACTCGTTGGTGATGGCCAGGGCCTCTGAGTACGTCGCTGCAGCCTGCGTGTGGTCGCCGGCTTTGGCGAAGGCGCGACCGAGCCACGTGTAGACATTGGCTTGGATGCCGGGACCGCGGGCCGATGACTTTTCGGCGGCCTTCTTCAGCTCTGCCACTGCATTGGGGAAGTCGTTCTTCAACATGTACACCTTACCGATGTCGCGGTGGACCTCGGCGATGTCCATGGTCTTCAACATGCTCTGCAGGTGCGTCTGCGCGTCGTCGGCCTTGCCTTCGGCGAGCAGGCGCTGGCCCTTGGCCAACCCGAGCTCGAGGTTGTCGCCGAAGATGCCCTGGGCGGTGGCGTAGGCGGCGTCGGCGTCGGCGAACTTCTTCGCGCGGGCGGCGACCTCGATCTGCATCAGGTACGGACCGAGGCGAAACTTGTCGAGGTTGACGGCGGACTTCAGAAACTCTTGCGCCTTGTCGTAGTTCTTGTCGTCTTTCGCCTGCTTGGCGTCGAACAGCGGCATCTCGGGATCGTTGCGCAGCAACAAGCGCGCAGCTTCGATGTCGCGGGTGACTTCGCCGGCGCCGGCGCGGGCGCGCTTGGCAATCAAAGCGCGACCGAGGGTGGCGTAGCCGCGCTGGCGGTTGCCGAGGGCGTCTTTGCCGGCTTCGAGGATGGTGCTGACGTCGTCGAGGGCGACGGGCAGGTTCACGACGTCGTCTTGCTCGAGGATCAACAGCGCGCGCAGCGCACGGGCCGGATCGTGGTCGAGCTCGGTCTTGATGGCGCCGTCGAGGGCCTGGCGCGCTTTGAAGACCTCGCCCATGCGGCGGTAGGCGTCGCCGGCGAAGCACAGGGCGTTGGGATCGGGCGTGTCTTTGAGGTTCTCGGCCAGCTCGCGCATCTCGGCGATCTTGCCGAGGGCGGCGTAGGCGCGGCCGGTCTCGACGCGCACGGGGATCGACAGCGTCTTTGGATC
>JANNAY010001148.1:0-2134 GCA_031384945.1 Deltaproteobacteria bacterium | reverse complement strand
GTTCACGATCTGCGCGTCGTCACCCGCAGCGCCGACCAGAAGAGCGCCCGCATCGACATCAGCGGCGTCGTCGACGGCGTCAGAGGCGACGACGTGCGCGTGCGCTGCCGGCTGCGCGCGCCCGACGGCCGGCTCTTGTACCAGCGCACCATCGCGGTGCCGTCGTCGCCGTCGTCGGTGCCGGTCGCATTTCACGTTCGGCTGGCGAAGCCGGCGCTGTGGTGGCCGCGCGAGCTCGGGGCCTCGCCGCTGCACCGGGTCGAGCTCGACGTCGTCAGCGGCCGCGGCGTCGACCGCGCCCACGCCGACTTCGGCGTCCGCACCGTCACGCGCGACGGACAACAGCGCACGGTCATCAACGGCACGCCGGTGTTCTTGCGCGGCACCAACTACATCGGCTCGCTCTACTTCGCCGACTTCGCCGACGCGCAGATCGAGGCCGACCTCGCGATGATGATGGCGGCGAACATCAACGCCGTCCGCGTTCACGCGCACATCGCGCCGCAGCGCTTCTACGACGCCGCCGACGCCAAGGGCCTGCTGGTCTTTCAAGACTTTCCCCTGCAGTGGGGCTACGACGACAGCGACGCGTTTGTCGTCGAGGCCGAGCGACAACTGGGCGAGATGATCGTCGAGTTCGGCAACCACCCATCGATCATTGATTGGTGTGCGCACAACGAATCACCGTGGTCTTCAGATTGGATGGTCTGGAAGTATCCAGACTACAATCCAGAACAGAACCGCAAGCTCGACCGCGCGCTCGGTGCTGCGCTCGCCCGTCTCGATCCGCGCCGGCCATCGCAGGCGAACTCGCATCCGTCAGAGCACGCGTGGTTCGGCTGGTACTCCGGCTCGATCAAAGACTTTCAAAAGCCGATCATCAATCCGATCATCACCGAGTACGGCGCGCAGGCATTGCCCAACAGAAAGACCCTTGAAACATTTCTGTCGCCGCAAGAAATGTGGCCTCTGAACGAACAGAATTTGGCGACCTGGGACTACCACAACTTCCAGCTGCGCGAGCTGCGCGACATCGCCCACGTGAAGCTCGGCTCGTCGACCGACGAGCTCATCGCCAACACGCAGCGCTACCAGGCCCGCCTGACGCAGTTCGCGGCCGAGGCGCTGCGCCGCCAAAAGTGGCAGCCGGTCGGCGGCATCTTTCAGTTCATGTTCGTCGAGCACTGGCCGTCGATGAGCTGGGGTGTCGTCGACTACCGCCGCGAGGCGAAGCCCGGCTACGCCGCCCTGCAGCGCGCCTACCAGCCGCTGCTCGCCATCGCCTCTGAGCAGCCAAAGCACGCCACCCTGTCGGTCGTCGTCGTCAACGACGGCCACCGCGCCCTCTCGGGCGTGCGCCTGCTCGCCAACGACGGCGCGCGCGTCGCTGGCGACGGCGTCGGCGACGCCTGGCGCGAGGTCGACCGCTTCGACGTCCCCGACAACGACATCGTCAACGTCGTCGGAGGCGTGGGGCCTCCGGTGGCTGGCGCGACCCTGCGCCTGCGCCTCGTCTCCAGCGACGGCGTCGTCCTCAGCGAGAACGAGTACAGCGATGACTACTTTGCACCTTGATTCGACTCGCAACCGCGCGAGTTGAACGCCAGCGCGCGGACAGCGCTCGAGCACATCGCGCGCATGGTCGAGGCCCACATCGCCGTCCGACGCGCCGACCGCGCCGTCGCGCCGCTCGCGAGCGGCGACGCCGCGCACATCATCAACGACCTGGTTCACCAGGCTGTCGACTTCATCGTCTGCACCGACGGCGATGGCCGCATCGTCTACGCGAACCACGCGTGGGACACAGCGGTGGGGCAGCGCGGCCTACCCACGGCACTGCTGGCCGACGTCGTCGTTGACGCCGACGGGCTCGTCGCCCGCTTCGACACCGCCCCCGCTGGGCGCGTCGCGCTCACCCTCGCGGGCGCCGACGGCCAACGCATCGACGTTGACGGCATCGTCACCACCGAGCGCGCCCACGGCGTGCCCGTGCTGTTTCGTTGCATCTTTCGCGATGTGACCGAGCGCCGCCGCGTGGACGCGGCCCGGGGCGAGGCGCGCCGCGAGAACGAGCGCTAAGGCGAGATCGCCCGGGCGATTCCGCGCGGCATGCAGGTGCTCGAGCCGCTCGCCG
>JANNAY010001141.1:0-2105 GCA_031384945.1 Deltaproteobacteria bacterium | reverse complement strand
GTGAACCTCGCCGCGCGCATCGAGGGCATGACCAAGATGTACGGCGCCCGCGTGCTCATCTCAGACACGACGGCGTCGAAGCTGACCCTCGGTCGCTTCTCGCTGCGCAAGCTCGACCGCGTCGTCGCCAAGGGCAAGACCGAGCCCATGAGCCTCTACGAGGTGCTCGACGCCGATCCGCCGGCCCTCAAGCTCGCGAAAGAGCAGTCGCTCGCGGCATTTGCCGGGGCCATCGCTGACCTGCAGGCGGGGCGCTTCGACAAAGCCGCCGCCGCCTTCGCCGCCGTCGCCACCGCCGCCCCCGACGATCAAGTCGCCGAAGCACTCGCGACCCGCGCCGCCTGGCTCGCGAAAGAAGCGCCGACCCATTGGGACGGCGCCCTGCGACTGTCCGACAAGTAGCAAAAATCGAGGCCACGTGGCTCTTCTGAATTGGATCATGAAATCGCGTCGCACCACCGATGCCCGCAGCGACGCCGCGCCGCTGCCGGCGCTGCCCACCCCGGCCCCGACAGCGGCGGCGACGATGGGCGACGTGACCGAGCGCTACGACAACCACGGCGAGATCGCTCGCGGCGGCATGGGCGCCATCCTGAAGGTCGTCGACCGCACGCTGCACCGCACGCTGGCCATGAAGGTGCTCGAGCCGGCCGACGGGCAGAAAGACCACGCCCGCAGCGCGCTGTTTCTCGAAGAAGCCCAGATCACGAGCCAGCTCGACCACCCCAACATCTGCCCCATTCAAGAATACGGTCGCGATCAGAGCGACGTGAACTACTTTACGATGAAGCTGGTGCGCGGACGCACCCTCGCCGATGTCGTGCATGACAAGGCCTACGACCCCAGCAACCCGCAGTGCGTGCGCGAGGCCTTGAATGTCGTCGTCCGCGTCTGCGACGCCCTCGCCTTTGCCCACGCCCGCGGCGTCTTACACCGCGATCTCAAGCCCGAAAACATCATGGTGGGTGACTTCGGCCAAGTGTATTTGATGGACTGGGGTGTCGCCCATCTCTTGCCCATCGACGATCGCATCAAAGACCCAGTTCGGGTGTCGCGCACGGGGCCCTCGGTCACCGACGGGGCCATCGTCGGCACGCTCATGTACATGCCGCCCGAGCAGGCCCGTGGCGCAGCCATCGACGTCCGCACCGACGTCTTCGGCCTCGGCGCCATCTTGTATGAGGTGCTGACGCAGGTGCCGCTCTACTACGCCCAGGGCGTCGGTGACCTCGTGCTGCTGGCCCAGGGCGCGGGCTGGCGGCCGCCACAAGAGATGGTCGGCCCCGACCAACCCCTGCCGGCCGCGCTCTGCCAGATCTGCGAGCGGGCCATCGCGCCCGACCCCGCCGAACGCTACCCCGACGTGCCCGCGCTCAAGGCCGCCCTCGAAGAATTTCTTGTCGGCGGCATGTCATTTCCAACCCAGGTGTTCGTCGCCGGATCTTGCATCGTGAATGAAGGCGAATCCGGCGAAACAGCCTACATCGTTCAGCGCGGACACTGCCGCATCTTCAAGCTCATCAACGGCGAGCAGGTGGCCCTCGCCGACCTCGGCCCCGGCGACGTCTTCGGCGAGACCGCCGTCTTCGCCGAGACGCCGCGCACGGCGACGATCCAGGCGCTCACCGAGGTCACCGTGCAGGTCGTCAACCAGGACGTCTTCGCCAAAGACCTCGGCATGGCCGCGGCGATGGGCGCGTTTGTCAAAGCCCTCGCGCGGCGTTTCGTCAGCACCGACAAGGCGCTGCACGCCGCGCGGCACACGATCATTCTCGAGCAGCAGAAGACCGCCGCGGCGCAGATGGAGGCGGATGACGCCCGCCAAGAAGCCGCCGCCGCCCGCGCCGGCGTGATCGCGCCCCACGCGCCCCGCTTCGTCGAGGTCCCGCTGCCCTTGCCTGCGGCGTCGGTGGCGCCGCCGCCCGCGCCGGCATCGTCGTCATCTTCGCCGCTGTCGTCGTCGCTGCCGTCGTCGCTGCCGTTGTCGGTCATGCCTGGGCCCGTGCGATATCGGTGGCGCCATCCTCGGGGGCGATGCCGAGGAAGTCGAGGAGCGTCCGCTTGATCGACAGCCGCGGGGAGAACCCGAGCTCGCGCTTGGCTCG
>JANNAY010001114.1:0-2587 GCA_031384945.1 Deltaproteobacteria bacterium | reverse complement strand
CGCCATCACTCAGCCGGGGGGCGAGCCGTGGGGGTCGGCGCGGGCGGCGGCGACGCGGTAGCCGGCCTGGCCGCCGCCGGCGCGGGCGCGGGAGCGCGGGGCCGCGGCGCCGCGCCCCGTCTGCCAGCCTTGCTCGAGGGGCAGGTCGGGGTTGCCGCCCTTGTCAGCGATGAAGAAGGGCGAGGGCGTCTGGTGGTAGAGGCCGATGTTGCCCTTGAGCGTGACGCCAGGAAGAACGTCGGCGCGCACGGCGAAGCGCGGGTCGAAGCTCGGGCGAATCTGGTCGTAGTAGGTCCACAGATCGGCGCGGCCGCCGACGAGCAGCGTGACCGGGCCGATGTGCAGGTCGCTGTCGACGTAGAAGCTCGACGAGGTGCCGAAGACGTCATCTTTGGCGAGAAAGCGCGGCGGGTCGCTCGTGACCGGCCGCGGAAACAAGCGCTCGTCAGGCAAGAAATAGGGAACGTCGATGGTCGACGTGAAGTTGGCGTAGCTGTCGTCGGTGCCAAAGGCGACGCCGAGCTCGGCGATGGGGCGGTATTCGACCTCGGCGCGCAGACCGACGCGGTTGATGTCGAGGCGAAACTGCGAGACGTCGAAGCGGTTCTCTGAGTAGGTCGTCTCGGCGATCGGCGAGACATACGCCTGCCAAATCGGCTCGCCGCCGTTGTTGGTCGCCGTCGTGCGCGCCCGCCACACCGGGTTCACCCGGTGAAAGCCGGTGGTGATGCCGACGTTCGACGGCGCTGCCGGGCCGAGCTGGCTCGGGTCGAGCGCGAGATCGAGCGAGTCGTGGGCCCCGAACAGCGAGACCGTCATCGACTGCGCGATGCCGGGCAGCGACGGCAGCTTCCACAAGATCTTGCCCTGGTAGTCGGCGTAGCGCGGCGCCAGCGTCAGAAAGTTGACCTCGCTGTCGACGACGGTGGCCAGCACGTCAGAGATGTTGAGCACCTCGGCGACGTAGCTGGTGCGGCCGGCGAAGAAGACGGCGACCTTCTTGTCGGGCGTGACCGGTCCTTCAAGGCGAAAGCCGGTGCTCAAGAGATCGACCGTGGCCTTGCCCGAGAACTCTTCGGTGCTCGGGTCTTTGGTGACGACGTCGATGGCGCCAGAGATGGCGCGGCCGAAGCGGGCGCCCTGGCCGCCGGGGTAGAATTCAAGACGCTCGACCAGATCGGTGTTGATCACCGAAGGACCTGCACCCAGGTGAAACAAATAGCGCGCGAGATGACCGTCGATCAGCACGGTCGAGTCTTCGGGCGAGCCGCCGCGCACGAGCACAGCGCCCAAACCGAAGGGGGCGCGCTGTACGCCGGGCAGGCGCTGCACCGCGCGGATGGCATCGCCGAAGGTGCCAGGCACGCGCGTCAGCTCTTTCTGCGTCAACACCCGCTTGGTGACCTCGTGCTGGGTGCGCCGCTGACGGATGATCGTTTCATCGACGCGTCCTGGCTGTCTTTCAATGTAGACAATGATGTCGGTCGCGACGTTGGCTTTGATGTCGACGGCGACGCGGCCTTCGACGTAGCCGGGTGAGTCGACGACGACGACGACGTTGCCTTCGTCGACGCCTCTGAAGGCGAAGTTGCCGTCGCCGTCGCTGATGAACTCTTCGTCACCGACGCTGACGACGGCGCCGGCCACGGTGGCGCGTTCGCCGGCGACGATGACGCGGCCAGTGAGGTTGACGGGGGCTGTGGCTTTTTCGTGGGCCATGCGGCGGGCCTCGTCTTCGGCCAGCATCCGCTCGCGCTCGACCTCGTCGATCGTGAAGGTGAGCGTGTACGAGAAGCGCACCGCGATGGGCCGCTCGCTGCCGTCGGCGGCCACCTCTTTGGCGGCCAGCATCTCGAAGTTGCTCAGCGCGCCGAGGGCGGCCCACGAGAGACGCGGGTCGGGTGACGACGTCACCGCCAGCCGCATGATGCGGCCTTCGTCGTCGAGATCGACGTCCATGACGACCGCTCCGGCGACGCCGGCTTTGAAGGCGTCGTCGGGGTAGACGGCGGCGGCGTCGGCGACCAATTCGGGGGGCACGATCTGCGGCTGCGGCGCAGCTGGAGCAGCCGTCTCTTCAGCCGACGACGACGTCGCGGCGACGCAGCAGACGCAGAAGACGAAGAAGGCGCGCACGGCGGCTGGATGCTGCGGTTTTGTCAGGATGGCAACGCCGCAGAAGACGCAGCCGAAGGAATCGACGACGACAAGAGATTGCTCTAGAGCCACACCATGCGCGTCGCTCTCATCGCCCTCGTCGTCTCCAGCGCTTGCCTCTTCGGGGCCTGCAAGCCCGACCTCATCCCCGGCACCACCGTCGAAGACACCGAAGAGAACCGCAAAGTGCTGCTGTTCTTGACCCGCTACCAGGCGGCGATGCAGGCCCGTGACGCCGACGCCGTCGTCAAGCTCTGCGCCGCCGACTACTTCGAGACCAACGGCAACAGCGATCCGATCGATGACTACAACCTCGATGGCCTGCGCACGAAGCTCACCGAACACTTCTCGCGCACCAAAGAGCTCGTGCTCGACGTCTATGTGCAGCAGGTCGAGCGCGCCGAAGACGCCACCGTCGCCGTCGCCTACC
>JANNAY010001090.1:0-2029 GCA_031384945.1 Deltaproteobacteria bacterium | reverse complement strand
TCCCCATCGTCCTCGACGTCTACGGCGACTTCAACGCCGACGGCGGCGGCGACAGCCCGGTGTCGCCGTGGCTCGACGACACGAGCGCCGTTCCGCGTCCGCACCTCTACTCGGCGTTCATCGGTCTCTCTGGCACTGCCGGCGAGCCCGGCCTGCAGCCCTTCAAGGTCAACCTGGGTCGCATGACCGAGATCGTCGAGAGCCCGATCACCTACGACGGTGTCAGCCTCGGCGCGAACCTGCTCTTCGCCGGCGCCGGTCACTTCAACGCCAAAGTCTGGGGCGGTCTCGACGCCCCCCAGCGCCTCGCCAACGACCCGTTCAGCCGCACCAGCGCGCGCTACTACGGCGAGACCTACGCGCTCGACAACACGTTCATCTCGAGCCCCGGCAGCGTCTACGTCTCGCGCACCGTCGGCGGCGACATCGACGGCGACAACGTGCCCGACGCGATCCTCAATCCCGTCGGCGGCCTCGCCATCGACGGCCGCTTCTCGGGCTTCGGCTTCAAGCTCAACCACACGTTCATGCCCGCGCAGACGCTGTGGGTCGACGACGCCAACAACCTCAACGACCTGATCCTGCCCCTGCAGCGCAGCACCGTCGGCGTCGGCTACCGCTTCGACCAAGACTGGCTGCTCGCCGACATCAAGCTCGAGTCGAAGTTCAGCGACTTCGTGCCGCGCAACGTCGCGTTGATGGCCGACGCCCTCACCGGCGACGGCACCACGCGCATCGGCTTCGTCACGCGCTTGCAGTTCCTCGAAGACATCACGGCCTACGACGGCACCTTCCGCGCGTTCGACACCGCCCTGCAAGACAACGTCGACAACCCCGGCGCCTTTGACCAGGCCACCGCTGACGCCCAAGAGCAGCTGCGCGTGCGCGACCAGATTCGCCACCTCAACTTCGGACCGCCGCAAGAGCACATCTACGCCTCCGTCGACGCCGAGCGGCAGATCTTCGGCGGCGTGCAAGCGCTCATCCGCGGTCGCGTGCGCCAACACTTCGACGCCGCCGACGTCGACGCCTTCCGCACCAACTTCTACGAGGCCGGCGCCGGCGTCAGTTGGAACCCGGGGTTCGCACTCGACCTCGGCACCGAGTTCGTCGCTGGCCTCGTCGACAGCGGCGTGCAAGACGGCCTCGCCTACGACCTCAACGCCGAAGGCGTCGTCTCGTACATCGAACCCCGCGTCTGGGCGAAGACCACGCTGCTCGAGGGCAAGCTCTCGAACCTGACCGAGCTCTTCGTGCGCAGAAACGACATCCAGACCAAGGGTTTGACCGGCTCGGGCCAGTGGGGCGGCGCTCTGGCCACCACCACGCGCTACGACGTGCTCGATTGGTGGCAGGTCTCGTTGCGTGTTGACGGCGATGCGCTGTCACCCATCGACAGCCTCAACGCCTCCTACTACCTCGGCGCCCTCGTCGGCACCGCCGTCCGCTTCTGAGCTGCGCGCCCTTTTTTGAGGCCTTGAGGCAATCTTGAATCTCTCTTCTTTCGCTTCGCGCTCACTGGCTCCGCTGTTCGTGTCGGCCATCACCACCACTACCCTCATCAACATCACAGTCGTCTCGACCTTCGGCAGCGAAGCTGAGGCGCAGGGCGCAAAGGGCGCGCCGCAGGTCATCGACACGTCGAGCCCGTTCTCGCACGACCACCACATGAACCCCGACAAGGTCGGGCAGGTGATGAGCTGCAACTCATGCCATGAGGCGGTGGCGGCGAACGGGCAGTGCCCCAAGGCCGAGGTGCGCTACCCGAAGCACGAGGCGTGCGCCAAGTGCCACACGGCGAACTTCTACACGCCGCCTCTGACCATCTGCACCAACTGCCACAAGAACACCGCGTTCTCAGCGAACAACCCGCTGAAAGAGCTGACGCGTCAGGTGACGCCCCGCCGCGCCGAATTCAGCCACAGCACCCACGCCGGGGCGGCCACGTGCACCGAGTGCCACGCCATCAAGGGTGACCGCGTCGCCCACCCGAGCCACCCGAACTGCTGCCAGTGCCACACCAAGCCTG
>JANNAY010001058.1:0-19778 GCA_031384945.1 Deltaproteobacteria bacterium | reverse complement strand
GCGGATCGAGCGCCTTCGACAGTGGGGTCGTGCTGAGAATTGGCGCGCCAAACGGAACCAGCTCCTTCTTCTCGATACCTGCGAGGATGTCGACAATGGAGAGAGCGGCCATACGAGCGACACGCACGTTTTGCTTGGACGCGTCCATCATCTCAATGACCACTGGCAATACCTCGGCGGCGCACTGCTCTTGCCGAGGCAATCGAGGCCATACTGGATGAGGATTTCAGCGACCGCATTCTGCCTTTCGATCGCGCTGCCGCCTTGGCCCGCTATCCCCACGGTCGCGTGGTCGCCCCTGCCCCCGATCAGGCGCTCGTTTTCGTGTCGGGCATCTCGTCGCGCAAGCCCGACAACAGCTGGGAAGGCGTCACCGTTCACATCGACGGCACGGTGACCCTCGACATCCACCAGCAGACGACGGCGGTGCTCGACAACATCGACGTCATCTTGCAGGCCGCCGGCGCCAGCCTGAAAGACGTCGTCGACATGACCGTCTTTCTCGTCGACATGAACCACTACGCCGGCATGAACGAGATCTGGAACGCGCGCTTTCCGACGAAAGAGAACGCGCCAGCGCGCACGACGGTGGCCGTGCACCAGCTGCCGCACAAGCACCTGCTCGTCGAGATGAAGGCCGTCGCGCTGTTGCCGGCGAAGAAAGCTTGAGGACCCCATGAGCCTGCTCACCGAAGGACAACGCCACAGGCTGGCCGAGACGCTGTGGGCCGCCGAGCGCGACCGAAAAGCCGTCGCCAAGCCGAGCGATTCATTGTCCTATGACGTCGACGACGCCTACGCCGTTCAGCAGATCAACACACAACGAAAATTGGCCGCGGGCGCGCGCCTCGTCGGTCGCAAGGTGGGCATCACCTCACAGGCCGTCATGGACTGGCTGAAGGTGAAAGAGCCCGACTTCGGCGCCCTGCTCAACACCATGATCGTCGACGACGGCGGCGCCTGTGAGCGCGCGTCGCTCTTGCAAGCGCGCGTCGAAGGCGAGGTCGCCTTCGTGCTCGGCGTTGGCCTCGACGACGAAGGCGTCACCGCCGTCGACGTCGTCAACGCCACCGACTACGTCACCGCCAGCATCGAGATCATCGACTCGCGCATCGCCGAGTGGAAGCTGAGCCTCACAGACACTGTCGCCGACAACGCCAGCAGCGCCCGCTTCGTCATGTCGTCGATGAAGACATCGTTGACGGGTCTCGACCTCACGTTGCAGGGCTGCGCGCTGCGCAAGAACGGCCGCATCGCCTCGACGGGCGCCGGCGCCGCCTGCCTCGGCAACCCCGTCAACGCCGTCGTCTGGCTCGCCCGCACGTTGGCGAAAGCCGGCACGCCGCTGAAGAAGGGCGACGTGGTGCTCTCGGGCGCGCTGTGTCCCGTCGTGCCCGTCGAAGCCGGCGACGTCATCACCCTCGAGGTGGGATCGATCGGTAAGTGCTCGGTGCGCTTCACCTGAGGTCAATGAATGAAGACCAGCGCCGGGATCTTGCTGTACGCTGTTACCCCGATCGGACTCGGTGTTGTCTTGGTGCACGCGTCGGGTCCGTACAACAAGAACGCGCCGTGGGGCATTCCCAAAGGTGAGCCCGATGACGGCGAGCAGCCTGAGCAAACCGCGCGGCGCGAGGTGCGCGAAGAGACGGGCATCGATGTGACTGGCGCTGTGCTCTCGCTGGGTTTCATTGACTACAAAAAATCAAAGAAGCGCGTCTTTGCCTTCTCGGCGCCGCTGCCCGAGGGCGCCCTGCCCCACTGCGCGTCGTGGGAGATCGACCGTGCCGAAGTCGTGCACGTCGATCAGGCGCGCACGCTGATTCACCCCGACCAGGCGGCGTTTCTCGACCGCCTGGTCGCGCAACTTCAACAACCGAAGGTGACTTGATGCAGGTTCAGACCCACGACGTCGACGTCAAAGCCGGCTTCAACGGCGGCGCAGGAGTCGTCCGCTGCGTCGTCGCGCGACCCGCGCGCGTCGGGCGCTTTCCGTTGTTGCTCTGTTACGCCGACATCTTCGGCAACAGCGAAGCGCACCTGCGCGTGATGCGGCGCTTCGCCGGACATGGCTTTGTCGTCGTCAGTCCTGATCCGTGGGCGCGGTTTCATCCGCCGGGCACGGTGCTCGACTTCGACAAAGACCGCCAAGCCGCCCTCGACGCCAGCGAACGCGGCGACGGCACCGCTGCCGACGAAGACCGCGCCGCCGTCGTCGCTGCCTGCAAAGGCGAGGCATTCGTCGACGACAACGTCTACGCCCTCGGCTTCTGCTACGGCGGCCACCTCGCCTTTCGCGCCGCCCTCGACAAAGGCACGCGCGCGGCGGCGTGCTTCTATGGAACGGGCATTCACGCTGACAAGCTCGGCGGTGGCGTCGTCGATTCGCTCGCCCGCGTGAAAGAGATCGAGGGCGAAGTGTTGCTCGTGTGGGGACGCAACGATCCGCACATCCCCAAAGAGGGCCGCGCGAAGATTCACGCCGCCCTCGACGCCGCTCAGGTGAAGTGGGAGGCGCGGCTCTACGACGCCGAGCACGCCTTTGCCCGTGACGTCGGTCCGCGCCACGACCCCGCCGCCACCGACGAAGCTGTCGCTGCTGCGCTCGCGCTGTTTCGTCGTCGCTGAGGCCTTCCTCGTCACGGCAACAACTTTCCCGGCTTCGTTGACATCAGCGCGCTGTGGAACCCTGCCGACGGTTCGAGTTTCTCGCGCCACGACGTTGATCGACGGTCTGATCGCGCTCAAGCTGGAGCGGATTGGAGGCTGTCATCCCGGGTCTTTGCGCTCACCACCGCCTGCACCACGTCGTCACGACGTCGGTGGCGGCGTGGGCGTCTGACTTGGGCGCGATGCCGAGCTGATTCAACAACCACCGTTGTGAATCCCTTCGCTCGCGGAGCACGCCATGACCTCTGACCCCACGCCGTTGATCGTCACGACTTCCATTCCCTATGTGAACGCACGCCCCCACGTTGGATTCGCGCTCGAGCTGGTGCTCGCCGACGTCGTCGCCCGACGCGAACGGCGGCGCGGACGCACCGTCTGGTTCCAGACCGGCACCGATGAGCACGCGCTCAAGAACGTCGTCGCTGCCCGCGCCAAAGGCCAGGACGTCGCCGCCTTCGTCGACGACCACGCCAGAGCCTTTGCCGCCCTCGTCGGCGCCCTCGACGTCGAGGTCGACGACTTCGTGCGCACGCACAGTGCTCGGCATGAAGAGCGTGTGCGCTGGTTTTGGCAGCGACTCGATCCGCGCGACCTCGAGGTGCGGCGCTACCGCGGGCGTTACTGCGTCGGCTGCGAAGACTTCGTGCGCGACGACGACCTCAACGCCGGCGTGTGCGTCGACCACGGCACAGCGCCCGTCGACGTCGAAGAAGAGAACGTCTTCTTCTGCTTGTCGCGCTACGCCGAGCGGCTCGAGCGATTGATCGTCGACGACACGCTGGCCATCGAGCCTGTGTCGCGCAAGGCCGAGGTGTTGGCGTTCTTGCGGCGGGGCCTGCACGACTTCTCGGTGACGCGGGCGGCGTCGCGCGCGCACGGCTGGGGCATCGCGGTGCCGGGTGATGCGTCGCAGGTGCTCTATGTCTGGGTCGACGCGCTGGTGAACTACCTGACAGGCCCGGGCCTCGACCGCTGGTCGTCGTCGTCGATCGTGCACGTCATTGGCAAGAACGTCTGGAAATTTCACGCGCTCTACTGGCCGGCGCTGTTGTTGTCGGCGGGGTTGCCGCTGCCGACGACGTTGTCGGTGCACGGCTTTCTCACCGAGAACGGCAAGAAGATCTCGAAGTCGAGCGGCAACGCCCTCGACCCCGTCGCTCTCGTCGACGAATTCGGTGTCGACGCCGTCCGCTACGCGTTGTTGGTGAACCCGCCCGCGCACGACAGTGACTTCTCCGTCGATCGCTTGCGGGCGCTGTACGTCGGTGATCTGCAAAACGGTGTCGGCAACACGGTCTCTCGCTTGTGCGCGTTGGCCGCCAAAGCCGGCGTCGTCGTCGTCGCTGACGTCGACGAAGCCGAAGACGTCGACCTCGCCTCCACCGTCGCCGAATTCAGAGCCCTCGACGCCGAGATCGCCGCCGCGCGGCCATGGGAGCTCTTGCGCGGCGACGTCGCTCGTCTGCGCGACGTGGTCTTGCCGCCGTGGCTCACGCGGTTGCGGCGCGCCGGGCGCGCGCTGGCGCCGTACCTGCCGTCGACGTCACAGCGCATCGAGGCGGCGCTGGCCGCATCGCCGCTGCTGCCGATCGCGCCGCTGTTTCCGCGGCGTTGACGGTCAGACGCCGTCGACGTCGAAGACGTAGCTGTGCACGCCGGCCTCGATGATGATCACCATGGAACCGGTCAGACCTGACAACTCACCCGTGCCTGAATCAGGAACCACGGTGACGCTCTGGGTCGGCGTGCCCCGCGTCATGGTCGACGAATGCTGCAAGACGAAGCTGCCCGACTTGCCAAAGAGGCGCCCCGCCACCTTCTCCATCGCTACATAGCCGGCGGAGCCTTTGACGTTGCCCATCGACGCCAACATCTCGCCGATCGAGGTGGCGTCGAGGTCGCCGGTGAAGACCTTGTCGATGCTGCGGCGGCCGACGACAGCGGCCTCGCTCTGGTCGTGTCCGGTCAGCGGTTTGAGCGTGACGGTGAAGGTGCCCTTGGCCTGCGTCATGTGAATCCTCATCGAGTTTTCGTTTTCAGAATGGTGTGATCATCGGGTCAAGCAGACATCGACGTCGACGAGGGCGCCGCCGTTGGCGATGACCTGGCGTTGGCAGGCGTCGGCGCGCGGCAGGCAACTGTCGAGGGTCGGTCCGCTGGCGACGCCGGTGACGCGCTCGCAGGCGCGGCGCGAGCGGTGGGGAAACATGTGGTCTTCGCCGGGAAACGCGGCGGCGAAGAACGCGACGCCGCCAGCGAGGCCGACGACGACGAAGAAGGGGAACGAGAGCCCGACCCAGCGCGCCCCGTCGCGCGCGGGCTCGCGCAGCGCGCTGAGCCAACCCATGGCGCCGATGACGACGATGACGGCCGCGAAGCCACCGACGGTGAAGTACTGCGCGCGATCGGCGGGCGCTGGCAGCACTTCGGTGAACAGCGCGACCGCGCAGACGGTGACGATGACGACGCCGACGACGATGAAGGCGCCGCACATCAGCGCCCACAGCGCCACACCAATGGTGGGCGCCGGCGGCAACGCGCTGTCTTCGTCATCAACGACGACGTCGACGCGGGCGCCGGCCGACGCCGGGCTGTGCGGCTGCTCGCCCATCAGCGCAAACGAATCGTGATCTGCCCGCGCTCGATCTTCACCGTCAGGATCGTCGAGTACGGGATGATCAGCTGCTCTTCGCCCAGCAGCTTGATGACGACGTGGTCGGCGTGGGCCTCGCCGACGGTGATGCGCGAGTCTTGCAGCTTCTCGCCAGGACCTGGCCCCTGAATGAGCAGCTTCTTGTCGGCGACGCTGTCGGTGAGGACGTCTTGCATCGTCCTCGGCTTCTCTTTTTTCGCCGGGGGGCCGGCGGGGGCGGTTGCGCGAGGGTCGGCCATGGCGTCGTTCTAGCCTGCCTCGCCCCAGCAGTCGCCGGTCGGCGTGACGCTGCCGTCGTCGATCTCGCCGGTGACGACGCCGCCCAAAACATCGGCGAATTCGACGGCGACGGGGAACCAGCTGTCGCCGACGTCGAGCAACCGAGAGCCCTCGAACTCGAGCGAACCGCCGACGAAGACCTTCACCGTCGCCGTCGTCGGCGCGTCGATGTCAAAGGCGCCGACGCCGACGGTGTAGCGGCCGTAGCCTTCTTCGACGTTGACGCTCTCGACGCCGTCATCGTCGACGCCACGCACGTCGTCGGTGGAGCACCATTCGAGCGCCGCGCCCGAGACGACATGGAGGTCGAGGTTCGCGTCGCCGCGGTCGCTCGTCAGCTGCACCGCCATGCCTTCGTTGAACACGGCGTCGAACGCCAGCTCGCAGTCGCCGAGAGCGCCGAGGTCGTCTTCGACGGTGACGCCGAGGACGTAGCTGCCAGCGGTGTCGATGACGAGGGCTTGTTGGCTCGCGACGTCCTCGAGCGACAACGATGCTTCTGGCGGAACCTCGAGCACGCGCCACGCGTAGCCGACGATGCTGCCGTTGGGGCGCCCGCTCTCGGCGTCGACGCTGAGGCCCACCGTGTCGCCTGGGCGAACGCGTGGCGCATCGACGGTGGTCGGCGTGCCGTTGATGCTCGCGATTGAGGCGCGGCAGGTCGGCAGCAGCGGCGCGCCTTCGCCTTCGCCTTCTTCTCCTTCGCCTTCTTCTGCTTCGCCTTCGCCTTCGCCTTCGCCTTCGCCTTCTCCTTCTCCGGCTCCGGGCGGTCCGGCGCAGGCGGTGGCAGCGACGACGACCAGAGCGAGCGTGAATCCCCAAACGCGCATGGCCGATTATGCCCGCGGGCCGCGAAAGATCCATCGGGCGCGGAACGCACGGAACGCGAACTGAAACGCAGAAGCCGCAGCCGTCGACGTCATCCGCGACCGGATGCGGCGCTCGCCGTGGCACGTCGACTGCTTTGGCTCCGCACTGGAGGACCGACGAGAGGCCGTTCACGGGGTGGCCGCCCGAAGAAGCAGCAGCCCGCGGGCGCGACCGCGACGACCTCTGCCACGACAACCGATTCGACGTCGAGGTCTGCGCCGGCGATGGCGGCGCAGCCTGGTGGGGCGTCAGCAGGCCAGACCGCTCTGGACCTGCTGGGACGCCGCGTGGGGGGAGAAGCACGCACCGCGCGGGAGGACCCGCCAAGGGAGAATCCCTTGGGCGGGTCTTTACTGTTTTTTTCTCATTCTGTTTGGCATTTACAGTACCCTTTTTCTCAGGCCCTCGACGCGGGCCGTGGCGGGTCAGTGTCGACGACGATTGACCTTCGCCTCGCCGCTGCCCCAGATCTGATCGCCAATGGCCTGGGCCTTCTACACACCAAGTCCTGCGATCCTCGCGATACAAACAACATGAACATCGCGCCGTCCATCACCCTGCCCCACGCCGCCGTGCAGCCGACGCGGCAGCCGCCGACGGCACCGCAGACGACGCCGCCGACGACGACGCCGCAGCAACCAACCGCGTCGACGGTGATCCCCGGGCCGGATTCCGCTAGCGTGAAGGCCCGATGGCGTTCACGACTGGGGCCCGCGATGCCTGAGCTGCTCCTCCTCAGCGGAACGACGCCCGTCGTGCGCGCACCCCTGCACGGACAGTCCGTCACGGTCGGGCGTTCGCCCGCCAACGACATCTCGCTGCCCGACGACGAGCTGCCGCCGTTTCTCTGCTCGTTCGAGCCCCTCGGCGCCGGCCGCTACCGCGTCGTCGACCGCAGCGGCCGCGGCGTCGTCGTCAACGGCAAGACGGTGCACAACGAAGAGGTCAAAGACGGCGCCGTCTTCGCCTTCGGCCGCCTGCAAGGGCGCTTCACCCGCGGCGCCGACGAGCGCGAAGCCAACCCCAAGGCCGGACAGCGCACCGGCGTCCTGCGCACACGCACTGACGGCACCCTGCTGCGCAGCGACGTGCGCCTGCGGTTGCCGTCGTCGCTGGGCGGCAAGCGCCTCGAGATTCCGTCTGATGGGCTGCGCGTCGGCGCCCTGCCCGACAACGACATCGTCGTCGACGACGGCTTCACGTCTTCGTTTCACGCCCAGCTGTTTCTGCGCGGCGAGCGCCTCTTCGTGCGCGACCTCGACAGCACCAACGGCACCTTCATCGGCAACGTCCGCGTCGTCGAAGCCGAGGTCCCCGTCGGCGCCGTCTTGCGCTTCGGCAAAGCCGAAGTCCACGTCGAATCCGACGACGCCGAAGTTGTCGTCGACGTCGCCGCCGGCAAGGGCCCGTGGCGCTGCGCCGAGCTGCACACCAACGATCCGGGCTTCGCCAAGACGTTCGCGCTCATCGAGAAGGTCGCGCCGCACGACGCCAGCGTCTGCGTCTTCGGCGAGACCGGCACCGGCAAAGAGCTCGCCGCGCACGCGCTGCACACGCTCAGTGGACGCCGCAACGGACCCTTCGTCGGCCTCAACTGCGCGGCGTTTCCTGAAGAGCTGATCGAGAGCGAGCTGTTTGGTCACGAGAAGGGCGCGTTCACCGGCGCCGATCGCCAGCGCAAAGGCTGCTTCGAAGAGGCCGACAAAGGCTCGCTGTTTCTCGACGAGATCGGCGAGCTGCCCCTCGAGATGCAAGCCAAGCTGCTGCGCGTGCTCGAGACGCGCGCCGTGCGTCGCCTCGGCGGCCGCGGCGACATCCCCATCGACGTTCGCATCGTCTGCGCGACCCACCGCGACCTCGTGAAGCACGTGCGCGAAGGACGCTTTCGCGAAGACTTGTTGCACCGCATCTACGTGATTCCGGTGAAGCTGCCGGCGCTGCGCGAGCGCACCGCCGACGTGCTGCACCTCGCGCGCTTGTTCGCCGAGAAGCTCGCGCCGAACGGCAAAGTGAAGCTGACGTCAGCGGCCGAGCAGGCGCTGATGGCCCATCCGTTTCCCGGCAATGTGCGCGAGCTGCGCAACGTGATTCAGCGCGCGTTGATCCTCGGCGACGGCAAGACCATCACCGATGACGACGTCGCCTTCATCCCGGTCTCGCTCGCCGAAGTGCAAGACCAGGGCGCCCTCTACAAGAAGGGCATGACGATGGACGACGTCGAAAAGGCCGCCATCGAGAACGCCCTGCAGGCCTTTGGCTCGCTCGGCGAAGCGGCCAAGTCGCTCGGCGTCGCCAAGACGACCTTCTGGCGCAAGGCCAAGCAGTTCGGCTTCACCAAAGAAGACAAACCCGACGGCCCCTGAGCCTGACTTCCCGCTCGGCCGCTCGGGGCTGACGTCGACGAGGATCCCCGTGAAGCGCGCAGTGTTGGTGATCATCAAAGGACGCGACGTCGGCCGCAGCATCGTCGTCAACATGGGCCATTGCGTGATGCTGGGGCGCTCGCCCGACATCACCGGCGCGACCGGCATGATCACCGAGCATTCGCTGACGCGGCTCGACGTCGAAGACACAAAGACCGTCGCCCGCCACTTGAAGATCCGCGCCCCGTTGAAAGACGGCGCCCGCGGCCTCTTCACCTCCTTCGAGCGCGACCCCGACGTCGGCCTCTCCGACGACAGCGTCTCGTCGCGCCACGCCATGGTCTTCTGCGACGAAGCCGGCGGCTCGTTGCTCGACATGGGCTCGACCAACGGCACCTTCGTCAACGGCCGCCGCGTCACCGAGGCCGAGCTGGCCCTCGGCGACCTCGTGCGCATCGGCGAAACGCGCGTCGAAATCCGCGGTTGAGGTTCGCAAGCAAAGTTCATCGGCACGCGTAAAAGGCCCCCCTGGCCCCCGAAACCTGGGGGCAATCGAGCCCCGTGACGTCGTCGAGCGCTCGGCAGCCAATGATGCGTCGTCAATCGCGACTTCCCCCGGTTGTGGGGGGCCGGGGCCAGGGGGGCCTTCAGGCAGCTGGAACCAGAGCTTCGCCGTCGCTGTCGAAGCCGGCGGAGGCCCACAATGCGAGCTCTGCTGGTCGTCGCCGTTCTCACGGCGGCAGCGTCGTCGTCTGCGTTCGGCATCGTCGACGACAAAGGCGGCGCAGCCGGCTTCGAGGTCGCCCGCGGCGCCAGCGTCGACGCGCTGCCGCTGCGGTCGCAGACGACGACGGTCGACGTCGCTGGCGTCATCGCCCGCATCCGCATCGAGCAGGTCTGGCAGAACGCCGGCCGCACGCCGATCGAGGCTGTGTATGTGTTTCCGACGTCGACGCGGGCCGCCCTGCACGACCTGCGGCTGCGCATCAACGACCAACGCGAGCTGCGCGCCGAGATTCGCGCGAAAGAGCAGGCGCAGAAGATCTACGAGGCCGCGCGCGACAACGGACAGACCGCTGGACTGCTCGAGCAGCAACGACCCAACGCGGTGACGATGAACGTCGCGAACATCTTGCCCGGCGACAAGATCGTCGTCGTCATCGAGGCCAGCGAGCTCTTGCGCTCGGTCGAAGGCGTCTACGAGCTCGTGCTGCCGCAGACGATCGGCACCCGCTACCAGGGCAACGCCGGCTCCGAGTCCTTCGTCGAGAACGGCTCGATCGCCGCGTCGTCCTCGACGGTGCAGACCAAGATCGAAGTGACCGTGCGCTCGCCCATCGGTGTGAAGCGCATCGGCTCACCGTCACACGGCATCGCCCCCCTCTTCGACGGCGCCGACGAAGCCAAGGTCGTCCTCACCTCGTCCGTCGACGACGTCATCGCCGACCGCGACGTCGTCTTGCGCTGGCAGCTCGCCGGCGACGACAACGAGACCGGGGTTCTCTTGTTCCGCGACAAAGACAGCAAAGAGAACTTCTTCTTGCTGCTCGGCGAAGCGCCGGCCGACGTCGAAGCCGTCGACGCCCCCGCCCGCGAAGTCGTCTTCGTCGTCGACGTCAGCGGATCGATGGGCGGCTTTCCGCTCGACACCGCGAAGGGACTGCTGCGCGATCTCGTCGGTGAGCTGCGCGATGAAGACCGCTTCAACATGTTGTTCTTTGCCGGCAGCAGCACGGTGCTCGCCGAGCACAGCCTCGCGCCCACGCCGAACAACATTGCGCTCGCCCTCAACACGCTCAACCGCCACCAAGGCGGCGGCGGCACCGAATTGCGCGAAGCGCTGCAGCGCGCGCTGGCGCTGCCCGTCGACAAAGACGCCGGCCGCGCCCGCGTCGTCGTCGTCGTCACCGACGGCTTCGTCTCCGCCGAACGCGCCGTCTTCGACGACGTCAGAGACCACCTCGGCGACGCCAGCGTCTTCGCCTTTGGCATCGGCAGCAGCGTCAACCGCGACCTCATCGAAGGACTCGCCCGCGCCGGCCACACCGAACCCTTCGTCATGCTCGACGCCGCCCAGGGCCTGCGCGCCGTCGACCACTTCCGCGTCAACGTCGGCCGTCCGTCGCTCACGCACATCAACGTGCGCTTCGACGGCTTCACCGCCACCGACCTCGAGCCCGCGCGCGCTCCCGATCTCTTTCCCGGGCGTCCGCTGGTGATGCTCGGCAAATTTTCGGGACCGAGCAGCGGCAACGTCGTCGTCACCGGCACCGGCCTGCGCGGCGCGCCCTACGAGCACGTCATCCCGATCGAAGACAACCTCGAGCGCAAAGAGCACGCGCCCCTCGCGTCGCTCTGGGCCCGCAGCCGCATCGCCCGCCTCGCCGACGGCAACACGCCATCGACCGAGCAGCTCGCCGAGGTCGAGCAGCTCGGCCTGCGCTACCGCCTGCTCAGCGAGCGCACCTCGTTCGTCGTCGTCGATCCCGCCGTGCGCAACGCCAACGGCGACGCTGCTGCGGTGGCGCAGCCGAGCGTCACGCCCCGCGGCGTGAAGGGCGACACGGTCACGCAGTCCGTCTCGGGCTCTTTCTTCGGCGTCGGCGTCGGCGCGCTCGGCGGCCTCAGCGGCAGCAGCGGCCTCGTCGGCAGCGGCGGCCTTGGCACCCGCGGCCTCGGCACTGGCGGCGGCATCGTCGGCCTCGGCACGGGCAGCGGCCGCAGCAAGGGCGGCACCAGGGTTGTGCCCGGACAAATCATCTATGAAGGCGGGCTGTCCCGCGAGGAAATCCAACGTGTGATCTCGCGGTCAATGAGCCAAATTAAATATTGCTACGAGAAACAGCTCGTGGCCGTGCCCGGCCTCAAGGGCAAGCTCGTGTTGCGGTGGCAGATCAGCAGCGACGGCACGGTGACGAACGCGGTGACGGCGCAGAACGACCTCGGCACTGCTGGCAACGGCGCCAACGAGGTCGTCGGCGCCTGCGTGCAGCGCATCATCTCGCGGCTGCAGTTTCCGGCGCCGAAGGGCGGGGGCAAGGTGAATGTCACCTATCCCTTTGTCTTCTCCGCCACCGAGTAAGACGACTCAGTCGATGCTGAATTCGTCGTCTACGGCGCCGAATTCTTCGCCTACGTCTTCTGCTGCGCCGCGTGCCCGGTCACGTGGCGCAGCGCCGTCTCGAGGTCGGGATGGCGAAAGCGATGCCCGCGGCCGTTCAACTTCGTGGGCACCACCCGCGCGCTGTCGAGCAGGCGGTCGCCAAACTCGCCGAGGGCCAGCCGCAGCGCGCCGCGCGGCACCGACAACAGCCGCGGACGCGACAGCGCCTGCGCCAACGTCTCCGCGTACGTCTTCTGCGTCACCGGCGACGGCGGGACGGCGTTGACGACGCCAGCGAGGCCGTCGTCGACGATGGCGCGGTGGACGATGTCGGCCATGTCGTCGACGCTGACGGGGGTCGTCCAACCAGTGCCGTCGCCGAGCACTGCGCCGCCGCCGGCTTGAAACGACGGCAAGAGCTTCTGCAACGCGCCGCCCTTCGGCGACTGCACGATGCCGATGCGCAAGACCACCGTGCGCCAGGGGGCCGCTCGCCCGATCACGGCCTGCTCCCACCCCCGGCACAGCTCGGCGAGAAAGTTGTCGGCGGCGCCAGTGGCGCTGGCGCTGTCTTCGTCGAGCACCTCGTCGCCGCGGTCGCCGTAGACGCCAACGGCGCTGGCGGCGACGACGACGGCGGGGGGCTTCTTCAGCTTCTGCAGCGCGTCGAAGAATTTCGCGGTCTGCTCGACGCGGCCGCGCTTCAAGCGCTCGCGCTTCTCGTCGTCGAGGCGGCCGTCGGCGATGTTCTCGCCGGCGAGGTGCACGACGGCGTCGAGTGCTTCGGCTTCGGCTGAGACGGCGCCGCTGTCGACGTCCCAGCTGATGCCGTCACCCTGCTGCGACGCGGCGCGCACGAAGGAAACGACGTCGTGACCCAGCACCGACAGCAGGGCGCGCACCTCGGTGCCGATCAAGCCGCGGGCGCCGGTGACGCCGACGCGCAGCTTCTTCGTCGTCGCCGCCAACGTCGACGCGTCGAGCAGCGTCGTCGCGTGACGGTGTTGAAACATGCGCGCGAGCTTGCGCTCGACGACGAAGTTGCCGAGGCCGAAGAACGGACCCTCATAGGTGATGCGATCGACGAGGCGTGACGACGTGGGCGTCAGCGCTTCAAAGATGTGCTCGTGGCGCCAGGCCTTGAACGGTCCTTCGACCATGGTGTCGACGAAGCCTTTGCCAAAGACGACGTCGTCGTGGAGCGCGACCCAGCGGTCGCGCACTGGACCGAGGAGGCCGACATCCATCACCGCCCGCGCGCCGTTCTTCAGCTCGCGCAGCGGCTCGATGACGACGGCATCGTCGAACGGTGGCGAGAGACGGCCAAAGGCGCCTGGTGCCGCGTGGTAGGCGAAGAGCTGCGCAGCACTGCAGGGCACCACCGTCGAGCGTTCAAAGACAGACATGTCTCTACGATGCCGGAGCGGCGCTCGCGGCGTCTCGCTCAATGAAAGATCAGCGGCTCGGCCGGCGCCGACATCTTGTCCGTCGTGTGCACACCGACCGCAGCGCCGATCAGCGCCAGCGCCAGCGTCGCCGCCGCCAGCAGCGCCCGCGGGTACTTCTTCTTCGACCACGACCGCTTCGACGGCGCCTGCGTCGTCGTCACCGGCGTTGACTTCGTCGTTTTTGCATCCGGCGAATTGGTCCTTGTCGACGGCTTCGTCGTTTGCGCAGATGACGAAGTGGTCGCCCACGTCGACTTCGCTGGCGGCGCTGAGCCCGGCGGCGGCGGCTCGATGCGCACGGTGGCGATCCACGACGGCGTGGGCTGCGGCGGCATCAGCGGCGGCAGTGACGACGTCGGCGTCGGCATCGACACCGGCACCGACAGGGGCAAAGGCGCCATCAGCGCGGAGATCTCGGTGGGGACGGTGACCTCGACCTCGTCAAACGGGCGCGGCGCCGGCGTCGACGTCTGCCGCGGCGGACGCGCCCACAGCGCCGGCAGCGCCTGCGTCGGCAGCGGCGCCCGCGGCATGCCGAGGCGCATCAGGTCATCGCGGCCGAGGATGGCGCCGGCCGGCATGTCGCCCGTGCGCTCGCCCTCGAGAGACTTCAACGAGATCTTGCCCGACATCTCGCGGGCCATGCGCTGCAGCGCCTTTGTGTCAGCGGCGGCGCGCGACAACAGCTGCTGCCGCGGTCGGCTCGGCTGCGAGAGCCGCTCGAGGGCGACGAAGCGGGCGAGCGCGCGCAGCTCGACACCCTCGGCGTTGTCTGAGCCGTCGATGTACGAGCGCCCCTCGGGGTGGCGCTCGAGCAGCTCGGCCAACATCACGATCAATGACGGCGGCAGCGCGCGGCGCTCGATGTCTTTCAGGCCCTGCAAGCGCTCGACGCTGGCATCGTCGACGACGGAGTCAGAGACGGGGTTGCCCAAAGCGAGCTCGAGCAGCAGGCGGCCGAGACACCAGCGGTCGCCGGCGATGGTGCGGGCCATGCCGTCGTCGTCGTCGCTGCGCAGCTCGGGGGCGCGCCAGCGTTTGCTCACGCGACCGCCCTTCAGATGCACGCTGCCGTCGCCCAGCAGCACCACGCGCGAGGCGCAGAGCGGGGCGTCGAGGCCGGCGTCGATGCGCGCGGCCAGCTGGCGGGCCAGTCCATGAACGGCGGCCGGTGGCATCTGCCCCTGCACGGCGCTGAGGCACACCCCGTCGTCGTCCGTCGTTGGTTTCTGGTTCCACTGGTCCACGGCGTTGCTCCTGTTTCAGAGCCGTGCACTTCACGATCGGTGCCCACGACGCGGGGCGGCACGACAGCGCGCCGCCGCGATCGGACGCCAAACTGTGGTGGGGCGGATCTGCGCCCGTGGGTCAGCGCGTCCCGTTCTCGATGGGGACGGCGCCCTCGGGCAGCGGCTCGAGCTCGGGCGTCGCGCTGCCGACGGCGGCGACCACGGCGACGACGACGACGACGCAGGCCACAGCGGCGGCGATCAGCAGCCCGCGGCGGCGCTTCTCGGACTGCGCGAACGCCAGCTCCGGCTCGTCGTCCGACGACTCCAACAACGACGACGACGGCGCCTCAGGCGACGACGAAGCCTCCAACGACGAAGCCGCCAACGACGCAGGCTCAGACGACGGCGCCGGCAGCGCCAACATCGGCGGCGGCGCAGGCGCAGGCGGCGACGACGGCGCCCCCAACAGCTTCGGCTGCAGGATGATCTCGCCGTCGATGGGGGCCGAGCCGGTCTCGCGCTTGCGCACGATCTGCGTCGGCAGCTGCATCTGCTCTTTCTTCTTCGACGCCGCACCCATGCGCTCGAGCTCTTCAGCCGAAAAAATGGCGCGGGCCGGCAGCTCTTCGGTGCGCTTCACTGGCATCGACTGCTGGCGGCGGCGCTCGACCTCGGCGTCGACGGCGGCCTTTTTCAAATTCGCCGTGTCGAGGATGTCTCTGCTCGACAGCTGCATCGTCACCGGCGGCTCTTCGTGCGGATCGCCCACGCCGTCGCGCTCGATGCCGTCGGACGAGTCGGAGGAGCCGTCGCGCTCAGCCCTGCGGCGGGCGGCGTTGTTGAGGGCGGCGCCGAGGGCAGCGGCGCCGTCGCCGAAGCGGGTCTCGGCGTCTTTGAACACGCGCTCGGCGGCCCGCGCCGACTGCAGCCGCTCGTCGGCCTTCGGGTTCAACAGCACAGCGAGGATCTCGACCACGCGGTCGGGCAAGCGGTTGCCCTCGACGTCGAACAGCCCGCGCAGCGTGTTTTCGTCGGCGTGGTCGGCGGTGAGGTCGTCGACGGGGCGTCCGAGCGACAGCTCGAGCAGCAGGCGGCCCAAACCCCACAGCTCTGACGTCGTCGTGTGCGACGCCGACGTGCGCACCTCGGGGGCCCGCCAGCGCGGCGACACCGGACCGGGCGTCATGTGCACGAGCCCGCCATCGCCGAACGCGATGCGATCGGGCGCAAACGGGATGTCACCAGCGACCGCGGCCAGCCGGTGCCCCAGGCACATGATCGCCGCGGGCGGCAGCGCCCCTTCGACGGCGGACAGGGTCAGGTTCTCGGTGCTCATCTCGTCGTCATCAGAGTCGGGGTGGCCACCGCGGTCAACACGTTTGTTCGGTGAGGTTCCACAGGTTCCACGCTGGCAACGCGTCGTCGCTTCACCGGGTCCGCAGTGGACGTGACGACGCGCAACTGCGGATCGTGCGCGTGGCGACATGGCGCTCCGGCCGCGGCCAACGCTGTCGTCGACGAGCAGCTCGGCCGGCCCCTTTTCCTTTGCGCTGCGCGCGGCCAAAGACGCAGCTGGGCGGAACGAGGGCGGCGCTCAGTCGTCGCCGCGGACGCGCCCGCGGGACTGCTTCGTCGACGAGCGGGCGCTCTTGTCGTTCAAGCGACGCCGCACCGAGCCCTTCGACGGCTTGGTCTTCGTGCGCGGCTTCGGCGGCGTCAGCGCGGCGAGGATGAGCTGGGCCAGCTTCTCTTTGGCGTCTTCGAGGTTCATCTTCTGGTCGCGGCCGCGCTCAGAGGTGATGAGCAAATCACCGTTGTCGGTGAGGCGACCGGGACACGAGGCCCGCAAGCGCGCCTTGACGTCGGGGTACAGCGTCACCGAATCGGCGATGTGAAAGCGCAGCAGCACCTTCGACGACGTCTTGTTGACGTGCTGCCCACCGGCGCCACCCGAGCGCGCGTACGCGACGTCGAATTCGTCGTCGGGGATGCTCAGGCGTTCGGTGATCTCGATGGGCATACGGGCTCCAGTGACGTGCGCCATCGAACGCCGTCCGCGGCGCCGTTCTTCAACGTGCGCTCAGCGGAGGTGGTTGTCGGGACGGCGCGGCGGCTCGTTCTTCGCGCGGGCCGCCGCCTTCTGACCGCGGTAGGCGCCGCCGAGGTTCTTGTTGATCTGGCTCCAATACGGATCGATGCCGTCGTTGCCGAGGATGGCGTCGATGGGGCACTCGGGCTTGCAGGCGCCGCAGTCGATGCACTCGTCGGGGGCGATGACCATCATCGGCTGGCCCGTGCCGGGGTAGCCGCCGGGCATCTGTCCCACGAGGTGCATCGTGTCGGCGGGGCACACCTGCTGGCAGGCGGCGTAGACCTCGGCGATGCACTTCTGAGAAATCACGTGCGGCATCAGGAATCTCCAGGTTCTCAGTGATGACGGCGGCATCCTGCCTGCGTCGACGTCGTCGACGCAAGATCAGCAGAACAGCGCGTCGCAGACGGCGGCGAAGTCGGCTTTGAAGGCGGCGCGGCCGAGGCCGAGGCGAACGACGTTGCCGAAGCCAACGTCGGCGTCGGCGAACATGCCGGCGACGGGCACGAGCATCGCGCCGTGGCGCTGCAACAGGCGGTCGCACACCGGCGCGGCATCGGTGACGTCGTTGAGGCGCAGCAGCGCGACCGAGCCGGCTGTGGGGCGAAAGAACGTCACGCGGGCGTCGCCTGCGACGCGGTCGACGACGAATTCGACGTTGGCGGCGACGACGGCGCGGTTCCTGGCCTCGATCTCGCGGCGCCGCCGCAGCACCGCCAGCGCCAGCAGCTCGGCGGGGGCCGGGGCGCAGATGGTCGTCCAGTCTTTCATCGCGGCGACGCGGTCGACGAGCACACGGTCGCGCGACGCGATCCAGCCTGTGCGCAGGCCCGGCGCCGACAGCGATTTGCTGAGCCCCGACAAGACGACGGCGCGGTCGTCGACGTCGACGGCGCTGGGCAACGCCTCGCGCGGCGGCAGCTCGAGGTGGCGGTACATCTCGTCAGAGAAGACGCGGGCGCCTGCCTTGTTGGCGAGGTCAAACAGGCGCTGCCACTCGGGCCGTGTGAAGTGCGCGCCCGTCGGGTTGTGCGGGATGTTGACGACGACGAGGGTGGTGCCGCCGCCGCCGCCGCGCATCAGCTGCATCTGCAGATCGTCGAGGTCGAAGAAGCAGCGGTCGGCGACGAGCCGCGGACGCCACGGCACCACGACGCCGCCCTTGAAGCGCACGACCTCGGCCAGCGACTGGTACGCCGGCGCCATCACGACGACGCGGTCGCCGGCGTTCACGAGGGCCGACAGCGCCAGCAGCACGCCTTCTTCGGGGACGACCTCGACGACGTCGTCAGCGCCGACGTGTTCGTAGTCGGCGGCGATCTGCGCGCGCAGCAAAGGCAGCCCGCGCGACTCGGTGTAGCCCAGCTGCAAATCGCGCCAGCGCGCGCGCACGTCGTCGTCGAAGCCGCTGACGACGTCGTCGAGCGAGACGGCGTCGCAGTCTGACGACGACAGCAGCGTCTTGGCGGTGAATTCATGGCGCGCGAAGTGGCGCTCGAGGACAAACGGCACCGGCAGCATGCGCGCTCTCTACCGCTGCTCTGCCTGAGCCGCTACACCGACGGCGTGGACGTCAGCCGCAACTCCTCGCGCGCTCTCGATGCTGGCCTCGACGCTGGCCGGCAGGTCGGCAGCGTCACCCACCTCGACGGCGTCGCGCGCGTCGACGCCGCGTGGCGCTTCGCGGTGCAGGCGCACGGCGAGCAGAAGTACGGCAGCGAGCCCTACAGCGTGCACCTGCGCGAGGTGATGAACGGCTGCATGCACCTCGGCTTCACACAGCCCGCGCACCTGATGGCGGCGGCGCTGCACGACGTCATCGAAGACACCGACGTCGACCAGACCGCGCTGGCTGCCGTCTTTGGCCAAGACGTCGCCCGCGTCGTCGCCGAGCTGTCCCACGACCACAACGTCGGCACGAAAGACTACCTGGCGGCCATGAGCGACACGGCCTTCGCGGTGAAGCTCGCCGACCGCCTCGCCAACGTCGAACGCATGGGCCTGCTCGAGAACAGCCCCGATCGCGCCGCGTATTTGTTGGCGAAGTACCAGCCCGAGATGGCGCTGTTCGCCGACGAGAGCGCCCGCCGCGGCTTCGACGGCGCCTGCGCGGTGTTGGCGGCGGCGTTCGCTGCGACGACGACGGCGATCCAGGGTGCCGTCGACAGCTACACCCTGCAGCAGGGCGTCGATCGCATCGAAGCCAGGCGCGAACGCGTCGCGGGCGCCGGCGACAATGACAACAGCGTCGAAGGCGCCGCGCACGTCGCGGCCATGGGCGGCAAGAAGCCCATCACCCCGTCGTCGTCGCCGCTCTTTGTCCGCACACGCGACTGAAGCGCGTCGACGTCAGCAGGATCCGTCGTCGGCGGCGCCGGCGCTGTGCAACACGAGCGTCTTCGACGCCAGCATCGCGCCGTCGACCATGCGCTGGACGCGCACGATGAACCGCGCCGGGTCGGGCTCGGCCGCCAGCAAATCGTCGGCGTGGCGCGTGTCAGGCGCGCCGCGCTCGCGGTAGCCGGCGACGCTGGCGGCGATCTCGTCGGTGGTGTCTTCGGGAAAGAACAGCTGCGTCGCCACCACGCCCACGTCGCTCGTCACGCGCAGGTGCAGGTGGATCGCCCGCCCCGGGTACCAACCAGGAAAACACGTGTCGAAGTCGACGCGTCCGTCGTCGTCGCCATCGGCAGTGCCGCGAAACGTGCGGCGTGCCCGCGCGCCGGCGTCGCCGCGGGTGCAGGCGTCGAGGGCGTCGTCGCCGGTGTAGAGGCCGTCGACGCCGCAGTGCCAGACGTCGACGACGGCGCCGGGCACCGGCGTGCAGCCATCGCTTTCGACGACGCGCAGCGCGAGCCGCACCGGCACCCCGCGGGCGCCTTCGCTGATGTCTTTTCGCCGCGGCGACGCCGCGAAGCACGGCCCGAGCGTGAGGTCGCAGGTGAGCGCGCAGACGTCGCCGTCGTCGTCGATGAAGGGGTCGGGGTAGGCGGCGGCGCCCACCATGGCGGCGGTGCCTCCGTCGGCCCAGGCGGTGACGACCTCGCCGTCACCTTCACCGTCACCTT
>JANNAY010001052.1:0-2805 GCA_031384945.1 Deltaproteobacteria bacterium | reverse complement strand
AGAACAAGCTCGACCGCGGTTCGGGCGACAACGCCTGCGGCCTCGTCACCGACACCAGCTCCGATGGTTGCGACCGGCCGGGCGTTTGCGTCGGCAGCGCGTCGTCGCCCCGAACGACCATCATCGGCGCCACGTTCTCGCGCGGCGACGTCTGCGTGGCCGACCCGCTCGACACCTACGGACAGGTGATCGCCGCTGAAGACATCCGCTTTGGTCCAGAAGTGAGCGTGAACCACGACGGCACCACCGGCGGCGGCGTCGGCGCTATTGTCTCCACCGTCGCGTGGATAGAAGCAGCGCGCTGAGGGGCTCGGTCGAAGGTTCATGCTGCGCAAGGCATTCATAGACGAGCTGTTGATGCGCGGCCTGCTGCCCGGTGAGCGCACCGCTGAGGCGCTGGCCCAGGTCGAGAGCCCGACGTTTCTCGCGTGGGTCGACAAGCTCGGCCTCGACAAAGACAGCGTCGTCGCCGCCCGCTGCGCCGTCTGGGGGTTGCCGCCGGCGCCGCGCACGTGGCTGCTCGCGCCGACGGCGAAGAAGAAGCCCGACTGGGATGTCACGACGTTTCGCCAGCTGCAGTGCGTGCCTGTCGCCGACGGTCCCCCGCTCGCGGTGCTCTTCGCCGACCCCGAGATCGCGCTGGCGCGGTCGACGTTGCAGCGGCTGCCGCCGCACACGGCCTACCTCGTCGACCTGCGCGAGGTGCTGCGCCTGCAAGGTGTGGTGCTGGGCACCAGCACCGACGACAGCGGCCAGGTGCTCGCCGTCGACGCCGCCGACATCGACGGCGCCCTCGACGCCCTCGGCGCCGATGACGAGGCCGGCGCCGCCGCTGCGACCATCGACGATCCCCTGTCGGGGCAGTGGCTGAGCGTCAACGACAAGGGCGTGCCGTCGTCGTCACCGTCGTCGTCACCGTCGTCGTCGTCGTTGGTCGATCCGGATTTGACGACGCCCGTCGCCGCCATCACCGCCGCCGAATTGGCCGCCGCCCGCGCCAAAGACGACGCCGAAGACGACGCCAAAAAAGCCGCCGCCGTCGTCGATGAAGAGAAGCCGCTGGTGCCGTTGGGTCCGCCGCCGTCGTTGGTGGCGCCGCCGACGGTGGCGACGGGCAGCGTGAAGATCATCGACGGCAAGCTGGTGCACCAGCCGTTGCCCGAGCCCGAGGCTGAGCTTGAGCCCGAGGCGCCGACGCCTGTGAAGCCGCCGTCGACGTCGACCGCGTCGTCGGCGATCGAGGGTGGCATCGGCAACAGCGACGAAGAAAAGGCGACGAACCGCCTCTCTGTCGACGCCATCGCCGCCGCCCTCGCTGCCGCCGAAGCTGCCGCCAGCGTCGCGGTCGCCATGCCGCGCACGTCGACGTTGCCGCAGGGCACGGTGCGTCCGCCGCCGGGCGTCGTCACCACCGGCGACTTCGAACAGCCGCTGCCGGCGCCGACGCCGCCGCCGCCGCGAACGCCGTCGCCGTCGACGGATCAGCTGCCCATGCCACCGCCCCAGCCGCCATCGGCGACGTTGGAGAAGACGGCGCAAGAGCCGTTCAAGCCGCCGGCGCCGCACCCGTCAATGTCGACGTCGACGCTGCCGGAGGCGTTCAAGCCGCTCACCGGCGCGGTCCCGCTGGTTGGGATCGACCTGTCCGCTGCCGTGGCGTCGTCGGTGACCGACACCGGACGGGTCGTCATCGGGGCGCCCAGCAGCGACGACGGCACGCCCCTGACGCCGCACGCAGCCGTCAACGCCGCTGGGCCGCCTGTCGAGGTCAGCGGCTTCACGTCGGGGCTGCCCGCCAAGATCGGGCGCTACACGCTGGGGCGGCTGCTCGGGCAGGGCGGCATGGCCGCGGTGTTTCTCGCGCAAGACGAGGTGCACAAGCGCGAGGTGGCGCTCAAGCTGTTGAACCCCGCCGTCGTCAACGCCACCACGCTCGAGCGCTTCAAGCGCGAAGCGTTGGCGGGCGTGCAGCTGCGCCACGACCACGTCGTCGCCACCTACGACGCCGGCACCGAAAACGGCCACCACTACATCGCCGCCGAATTCGTCGAGGGCGGCACCGTGCGCGACTTGATGGCGCGGCTCGGACCGTTTCCGCCGTTGCTCGCTGTGAAGATCATCGTGCAGGTGCTCGACGGTCTGGGTGCTGCCCATGCGCGCGGCATCATTCACCGCGACTTGAAGCCGGCCAATTTGCTGATCACCAAAGAGGGCGTCGTCAAGCTCGGCGACTTCGGCGTCGCCAAGGCCCACAACGACGAGACGCTCACCCAGGCCGGCGTCGTCTTCGGCACGCCGTCGTACATGTCGCCTGAGCAGGCGCTCGGCGAGAAGATCGATCCGCGGTCTGACCTCTACGCCACGGGCACGCTGTTTTTTCAGCTGCTCACTGGCGTGAACCCGTTCGCCAACGAGAACCTGTCGGCGTCGCTGTTGCTCGTCGCCAAGGGCGAGGTGCCCGAGATTCTCGAGAAGCAGCCGACGCTGCCCGAGATCATCGGCAGCGTGATGGCGCGGCTGATGGCCCGCGATCGCGAAGACCGCTACCAGACGACCCACGAGGTCAAAGCCGCCCTGCGGCCGCTGCTCGATCTCGTCGACCAGTTCTGGCCCACCGTCATCAAAGACGCCCTCGTCGAGCCGATTCGCGTGCGCGAAGAACTCTACTTGCAGCAAGCGCGCTGCGAGCAGGCGCGGGCCCGCGAGTGCATGCGCACCAAGCCGGTGCGAAAGATGGAAGCAGCGTGGGCGCTGCGCCGCTCGCTCGAGCTCGACCGCGGCGACCAACGCGCGCTGACCTTGCTG
>JANNAY010001049.1:0-5126 GCA_031384945.1 Deltaproteobacteria bacterium | reverse complement strand
CACGACGATGACGACGAGAAAGGCCAACCAGACGAGAAGTGTCTTGTGCTGCTGCTTCACGAAAACCACCAGGGCGACTTCTCGGAGACCGAGAGCGCTGTCGGGCGAAAAAGAACAACGGGTTGAATCTAACCATTTGTCGCGGCGCGGAAAGCTCTCTGGCTGCCCTGGTTGAAACGCAAACAGTGAAGACCGTCAGCGCCGTCGTCGAGCATGGGTCTGCGGATGGGCCACAGTGAGCGCAAGCAAAGCCCCCCGATCGCCCACCCGGATCTCGGCGCGAGCGCCCTTGAGGTCGACGGCGCCAGCCTGTCCGGCGGCGCACAAGCGCAAGACGTCGTCGACGGCGGCGCCGCTGCTTCTGGGGTCGTCGACGAGGGCGTCGAGCCGCTTGACGATCCAGCGGCGCAAAATCGCGGGTGCGAGGGCGCCGTCGACGACATCGCCCGCTGCTGCGTCGGGCACGAGGGCGTCGAGCACGTCGTCGTCGTCGCGCCGGTGGCGCGCGAAGCGGGCGAGGGCGTCTTCGACGTCGCCGCGGGCGTCTTCGAGGGGACCGAGCAGCTTGTTGCGCAGCCAGCCGCGCGCGTTTTTGCCAGCGACGTCGTCGGCGTCGACCACGACGTCGACGACGCCCAATTCGTCGAGGGCGGCCCGCAGCGTCGCCTTGGTGACATCGAGAAACGGCCGCACGAGCTTCATGGCCCCGCGCCCTTCGACGACGTGGGGGGCGCGCCCGCCGCGTCCACCGCCGCGCCCCGCGAGGTGCAGCAGCATGCCCTCGGCGACGTCGCCTTTGTGGTGGGCGGTGACGACGACGTCGACGCCCAATTCGCCGGCGGCTTCCACAAGGGCAACGTAGCGGGCGCTGCGCAATTCGGCTTCGGCGGATCCGCCTTTGTCGACGACGACGGCTTTGACGACGCCCACGACGCCGACGGCAGCGGCAGCGACGACGACGGCAGCGGCTTCGTCGGCGGATCCGGCGCGCCGCTGGTGATCGACGACGACGACGACGACTTTTTTCGGGCGCCGCGGCCACCGCGCAAACGCCTCGAGCAGCGCCCGCGAGTCGGGACCGCCCGAGACAGCAAGCACGCAGCCGCCGGCCCAGACGTCAGCGGCGACGTCGTCAAACGCGTTGAACAACGGTTGCAGGGCGCGCCGCTGCGACGTGCTCAGCGGCGACAGCTCAGGGCGCGACAAATTTCGCGCGGCCGAATTCGGCGTCGCGGGCGTCGATCGTCGCCGGGGCGGCCGCGCAGTAGAGCAGGGGCAGCTTCGAGCTCTCGCCGTCTTCGCCGATGCAGTCGCACGGGGGCGCGCCGTCTTCGTTGCACTGGTCGAGTGGCACGAAGTCTTGGCAGGCGAGGGCGCCGAAGGTGACGATCTGCTGGCAGGTGAAGCCAGCGCCGGCCTCGGCGCACTCGACGTCGGACTCGCACTGCTTGGTGCAGTAGGGCCGGCTGCCGTCGGTCGAGGCACACAACGCGGTCGAGCAGGTGTCGAACGCGACGTCTTTGACGAGGTCGTTGGTGCCGACGCCGACGTTGACGCGGGTGAGCACTTTGTTCGCATCAGGGTCGCAAGGCTGACCGATCTCGGGCTCGCAGCCCGTCGTGATCGAGACGAGCGCACCCAGAGCGACGACGACACCGACAACCAACATCGAACGCATGGCTTGGCTCATAGCATGCGCGCGGCAGAGTCGAGTGGGTCGGCGCGCTTCAAGGCGCGTTGTCGGTTTTCTCGACGTCATGTTGGGTGTTTGGGGCGGCGGGCAAAGATCTGTCATTCGCGCGCGGATGCAGGTTTCTCGACGGGCGCAAGCTTGTTTGCGGCGAATCGAAGGTGGTAATGCCGAACGACGCGGGCTGATTTCAGACGATCCGGAGAACGAATGCGTTGGCAAGTGACAGCGATCGCGATCTGCGCCCTCAGCGGCCTGCTCGGCGCCCAGGGCGCCTGGGCCCAAGAAAAGGCGGCGGTAGATGCCGACCTCGAAAAAGAAGCCGAGGCCTCGGCCACCGCCGAGAACGTCGACGCGGGCACCGGCAAGACGCTGCAAGAGCGCATCCGTGCGGTCTCGCGGAGCACGTTCTTGAAAGAAGGGCGCTTCGAGCTGGCGCCGATGGGCGGCGCCTCGGCCAACGACCCGTTCTTTCGCGCCTGGACGGTCGGCGCCCGCGGCAGCTACCACTTCTCTGAAGAGTTCAGCCTCGACTTCGGCGGCGCCGGCGCCGTCTACCAAGAGCAGCTCGACATCTTTCGCGCCCTCAACGTCGACCCCCAGGTCATCGCCGACAACGTCAAAGACAAGCTCGAAGCCGCCACGCTCTATGGCTTCGCCGACGTCGGCGTCACGTTCTCGCCGTTCTACGGCAAGATCGCGCTGGCCTCTGAGCTGGTCGGCCACTTCGACACCTTCGTCAGCGGCGGCCTCGCCGTCGTCATCGACAGCGCCGGCACCATCGCCCACCCCGGCCTCGAGGTCGGCGTCGGCTCACGCTTGTTCTTGACGAGGTGGTTGGTGTTGCGCGCCGACGTCCGCGACTACCTCTACCCCGCCGACATCGGCGGCCAGGTCGCCTTCGGCAACCTGCTGATGCTCAACGTCGGTGCGGGCTTCTATTTCCCCCTCGACTTTGACTACGCGAACGAAACGCTCGGCGCGAAGGATTGATGATGATGACGACGACGAAGACCGCATTCGCCATCATCCTGCCGATCGCCGGGGCGCTGCTCGCGCTGCCGGCGCTCGCGCAAGACGAGGCCCCCGAAGAGCTCTCACTCGACGACGCGCCCGCCGACGCGCCCGCCGACACACCCGCCGACGCACCCGCTGAGGCGCCGGCCGATGACGAGCCGACGACCGACACAGGCAAGACGGCCACCGACGAAGGCATCGACCTGACGCTGCAAGACCGCATCAAGGCCGTGTCGCGCAAAACCTTTCTGAAATCAGGACGTTTTGAGCTGCAGCCCAACGTCATGATGACGGTCAACGACTCGTTCTTTCGCAGCTTCGCCCTCTCGGGGCGCGTGGCCTGGCACCTCAACGATGCCTTCGCGCTCGAGCTGGGTGGCGGCTATATCCCGCCGTTTCTCGTGCAGAAGCTCGACCCCGTCGACCAGCTGCGCGAGGGCCTCGCCCTCATCAACGCCGACAACAAGCCCTTCGCCCTCGCCGACGTCGGCCTGACGTTCAGCCCGCTGTACGGCAAAGTCGCGCTGCTCGGCGACAGCATCATCAACTTCGACGGCTTCCTCTCCGCCGGCGTCGGCGCCACCTTCGACAACGGCAACGACCTCGTCCACCCCACCATGGACGTCGGCATCGGCGCCCGCATCTTCCTCACGCGCTGGCTCGTGGTGCGCGCGGATTTGCGCGATTACATCTACCCGCAAGACAAAGCAGATATCTCTACCTTGCAAAATTTGATGTTCGTCAGCTTTGGTGTTGGATTCTATTTCCCGTTCGACTTCGAGTATCAGTACGAAGCCGCACGCGTGAACAAGAACGGATGATGTGATGAAGAAGTTTCACTCCATCCTCAGTGGGATCGTCGCCTCCATGCTGCTCGTGGGGGCGGTTCCCGCCCGCGCACAAGACAAGCCCGCCGACGGCGGCGACGGCGGCGACGGCTTCAGCTTCGACATCGTCGAAGAGGGCGTCAAAGACACCGACACCGCCGACGTCGAGAAGGCCCGCGACCTGATGTCGCAAGAACGCTTCGGTGAGGCGCTGGCAGTGCTTGAGGGTATTCTTGCGAACCCCAAGCTCAAGAAAGCTCACGAGCAAACACAGTACGACATCGCCAAGACCTTATATCGCATGGGCGCCTACCACGCGTCGCTCAATCGATACCAGGCAATCCTCGATTCTGGGCCGAAACATGCGTACTATGCGCAGGCGCGCAACTGGCTCTTTTTCATCTCGCGCAAGATGAAAGACGAGCTCGCGGCCCTGCAAATGGTGTCGAACTACGCGAAGGCAGAAGACATTCCGGCCGACCAGCAGTCTGAGCTGTCGTACGCGCTCGGCCGCTTCTACTTCTTGATGGCCCTCAACCAGGGCGCCAAGGGCGTCGAGGTCGATCAGTCCGAAGAGGCGCCGCCCGACGCGCCCGCCGACACCCCGGCCGACACCGACAGCAAGCCCGACGACGCCAAGCCCGACGACGAAAAGAAAGACGACGGCTTCAACTTCTCCGAAGACGAATTGGGCGGCGGCGACGTCGACCTCTCCGTCCTCGAGCACCTCGCCGCGCAAGACGATGGCTTCGGCTTCGACTTCAGCGGCTCCGACGACAAGAAGCCGAAGCCCAAGCCGAAGCCCAAGCCCAAGCCCAAGGCCAAGGATCCGAAGGCGAAAGAAGAGACGCCGGCGGAGACGCCGAAAGAGCCGCCGAAGCAAAAGGCGCCGCCGAAGCAGAAGTCGCACAAGATCGACAACCCGAAGTCGGCCGAAGAGTCGCTCGACGCCTCGCTCAAGGCCGTCTCGCGCGTCGACGCGAAGTTTCCGCTGTACGCGCAGGCGCTCTACCTCAAGGGCCTCGTTCACTTCGCCCGCGGCGAATTCGACCCCGCCGTCAAAGCCTTCCGCGAGGTGGTCCGCATGACCAACCCCCGCAACGCCGACAGCGAAGAAAAGGCCAACGAATATACAAAGCTGCGCGAGATGGCCTTCTTCTCACTGGCTCGTATTCACTACCAGTTCGAGCAGTTTCGTTATGCCATCTTCTACTACGACCGCATCAGCCGCGACTCTGAGCAGTGGCTCGAGGCCGTGTTTGAGTCGTCGTGGGCTCACTTCCGCCTCGGCGAATACGAGAAGGCCCTCGGCAACCTCGTGACGTTGCAGTCGCCGTTCTTTCTTGATGAATACTATCCTGAGTCGTCGATCCTGAAGGCGATTACGTTCTATGAGAACTGTCGTTATCCCGAAGCGCGCGCCTTTCTCGGCGAGTTCAAGCAGAACTATGGCGGCGTGCTGATCGAGCTCGACAACCTCGTGGGCAGCGGCAAGGGCGCTCCCAAGGCCGAAGGCGCTGCCGGCGGCGCCCCGTCCGCAAAGGGCGCGGCAGACGGTGCGGCGTCGGCGGGCGGTGCCAACAACAAGTCGG
>JANNAY010000335.1:0-3118 GCA_031384945.1 Deltaproteobacteria bacterium | reverse complement strand
GGTCTCGACCTCGTCTCTGATGCCGTCGCCGTCGGTGTCGGCGTTGCCGGGCTGCGGGTCGTTGACGTCGGGGTGGCCGTCGTTGTCGGTGTCTTCGTGGTTGGGGTCGGTGCCGGCGGCGAGCTCGTCGCCGTCGTCGAGGGCGTCGTCGTCGCTGTCGGCGTCGCGCGCATCGGTCTGGTGAATGCGCACTTCGTCGGCGTCTTCGAGGCCGTCGAGGTCGGTGTCGCGGCTGCGGGCGTTGGTGCCGAGGGCGAGCTCTTCGGCGTCGGTGAGGCCGTCGTTGTCAGAGTCGGGGCGCAGCGGATCGCTGCCGTTCTGCACTTCGGCGCCATCGTTGACGGTGTCGTCGTCGCTGTCGGCGTCGAGCGGGTCAGACGGCGGGATGCGCGCGACTTCGGCGCCGTCGCTGAGGCCGTCGTCGTCGCTGTCGGTGTCGAGGGGATCAGTGCCCTTTGTGCGCTCGGCGCCGTCGTTGAGGGTGTCGCCGTCGGTGTCGGGATCGAAGGGGTCGGTCTCGTCGCGGCGTTCGTCGCCGTCGTTGACGGCGTCGCCGTCGGTGTCGGCGATCAGCGGGTTGGTCTCGTTCTCGAGGGTGACGTCGCCGTTGCCGTCGACGATGGCGTTGGCGCCGTTGTTGTTGGTGTCTTCGCCGCGCACGCAGACGCCGGTGACGGTGTTGTTGCCGTCGCACAGTCCGTCGTTGTCGCTGTCGGGATCGCGCGGATCGGGCCGCTCGTTCTCGACGTTGTAGTTGCCGGTGAGCTCGACCTCGTCGCGCAGGCCGTCGCCGTCGGTGTCGGCGTTGCGCGGGTTGGTCCGCAGGTCGCACAGCTCGTTGCGATCGGTGAGCTCGTCGAGGTCGGCGTCGCCACCGTCAGAGGGCGCGATGACGACGTCGTCGAGGATGACATCGACGTCGACCTCGTCGCCGCCCGGGTTCACGTCTTCGCTGAACGACACGATGACGGTGGTCTGCGACGGCGTGAACGTGACGATGCGCAGGCCCGTGTCGTTGAGGTCGTTGGGCTCGGCCGAGCCGATGATGAGGTTCTGGTTGCCCGTGTCGGCCGACGTGATGGCGACGTCGACGGTGCCGGACTGCTGCGCGATGGTCTTCTTGACGTTGAACGACAAGTCGTAGCGCACGCCGACGAGCAGGTTTCTCACCGTCTGTCGGGCCACGCTGCGGTCGGTGAGCAGCGCCGTGTTCGTGGCACCGTTGCAGGTGAACGTCGCCCCGGCGTCGCGCCACTCGCTGGCGTTGTTGCCGCCGCAGACGAAGGCGCCGTTGGTCGCTGCGCCGTCGAGGTTGTTGCCGACCGCGCACGACGCGTCTTGCGCGCGAGCAGCGAAGGGAGCGAGCGCGCTCAGCAGCGCAACGACGACGGAGACAGGCAATTCACGCATGCGCGCAGGCTACCCGATCACGTCGGGGCTCCGCCCGGATGCGGCTCACCGAACGGGGTTGTTCACGCCGTCGTACGTGCGCCCGCGCGAGGCCCTGAAGTGGCTTTGGACTTCAGGAGCCTCGTGCCTGGCTCACGTTCTGAGAGGCAGATGTAGGTAGGAGTCTCACGACTTCTTTTTCTTCGCCGCCGCTGGCTTCTTCTTCTTCTTCGTCTGCGGCTTCGTCTTCGTCGGCGCCTTCTTCTTGGGCGTCTTCGTCGCCAGCGCCTTCTTCGCGGTCTTCGTCTTCGTCGTCGGCGTCGGCGCCTGCTTGTGCGTGGTCTTCGTCGTCGACCTCGGCAGCTTCTTCTTCGCCGCCGGGGCGGCACCGGACTTTCTGCCCGCGACGCCCTTCACGCGCTCGTAATGCTCGAGGTAGTCGGCGACGGAGACCAACCCGATGGCCTTGGCGACGACGTCGAGCGCGAGGTCGCCGGCCGCGCGAAAGCGGACGCACGACTTGCCCATGTCGAGCTTCTTGCCCGCCGACGTCCAGGCGTCTTCGAACCACAAGCGCGTCGCACCATCGGCGTCGCCGTAGACGCCCATCAAATAGAGCGAGCTGTAATTCTTCTGCGCGGCGAGGGCGGCGATGGCGAGGGGCTGTCCGTTGTAGGTGTCGGGGTAGCGCGACAGCGGGATCGACCAGGTGATCATGCCGTAGCCGACACCCTCGACGTAGCCCGCCGGCAGGTGCTGGTTGACGACGTCACGAACGATGGCGATGTCGTTGCGTCGCTCTTTGGGCAGAGACTCGATGTAGTCGTCGGCGGCGGTCATGGCCCGAGGCTAACCCGGACGCGTCGCCACCTCAGCGCAGCGGATCGAACTGCGAGACGGGCAGGGCCACCTTGTCTTCGAAGGTGAGCGTGTCGCCGGCGTCGCCGACTTGCCAGAGCACGTAGTCGCCTTGCACGTCGCCGCTGCCGTCGAAGGTGAGGTCGCCCGAGGGGCCGACGTAGTCGACATCGTCACCGTCGAGCACGCGGGCGGCGATCTCGCCGAAGAAGTTGCCGTCTTCGAATTTGACGCCGCCGTCTCTGCCGCTGACGGCGAAGAGCGCGTTTCTGACGTCTTCGCCGTCGGTCGAGCGCGCCCGCGTCGCCGCCAGCGCCGTCACAAACATCGCGTCAAACGCCTGCGCGCAATACGCGCTCGGCAGCTCGCCGAAGCGCGCCGAGAACGCTGTCGAGAACTGGTCAAAGGCCGGCGACGTGGCGTGAAACGGCACGGTGCCGAGCAACTTCGCGCGCAGCGACGACGGCTGCTGCTGCAGGTCTTGCAAGAACGCCGCTTCCTGCGCGCCGTCGCCGGTGATGTAGTGGTAGCCCATGTTGAAGAGCGCACGTATGAACGTGCTCTGTGACGTGGTTGGGAACGTCGCCACGTTCTCAAAGAAACGTCGCCAGTTGTCATCGGACTGAAACAGGTACTGCTCCACGTTGGACGTGTACATCGCGGTGATGGTGGCATCGTGCGCGCGGACCCAGTTGCCCACTGCTCGGAGCGCATGGGGACCGGCAAAATCTCCGGTCAGGGGCACAATGAGATTGCGCCGCTCCATGTCCTGAAGGAACCGGTAGTTCTCTTCGCTTGCGAGGTAGCCATGGCGCACACCACTAGCGTCGGCCTCCATCAGCTGTGAGCCGTACGATGGCATGAAACGCCT
>JANNAY010000957.1:0-3342 GCA_031384945.1 Deltaproteobacteria bacterium | reverse complement strand
GTCCGCGGTCGTGCCCTTTGCGTAGAGCGTGCTGTCGACCTCAACGAACGCCGGCGGAATGACGGTCGCCCACTTCAGGAACGCAAACCTCGACTTCTTGTTGCCGGCCTCGTCTGTGGCGAAGAACGACACACACAGCGTCGTCGCTCCCGTCTGCGCCGAGAGATCCACTGTCGTACGCGCATCGGTGAGGACGGCGCTGAAGGTGGAGCCGCTGCGGATCGCCACATTCGTCGCGTCGGCTTCGACGGGGCACGTGGTGCCGAGCCCCCAGCGGACCGAGAAGAGCGCGGCGTCTGTGGTGGCTCCGGCGCCGGTGTCTGTGACGTTCATCGAGATGGTCGGCGGCGTGCCGGTGACGTCCTCGCGAAGCGTGACCCAGCGGCTGACGAGCGGCGGCGTCGGCGACGCCGGCGCCGTCGGCGTGTTGCTGTCGGGCCAGATCGGCGTCGTCGCTCCGCCGGAGGGCGTGAAGGTGAGCGTGTTGGCGGCGACGGTACCCGTCGTTGCGAACGGTCCGTTGACGGGCTCGTTGCGGAACGCCGGTTGCGCCGGAATCGTCAGCGTCGGCAACGCGCGGTCGGCGGCGAAGGTGCGCGGCGTCGCCGTCGTGTCGCGCAGGTTGCCGTGGACGTCGACGGCCCGGACGGTCCAAGTGGTGGTGCCCTCGGTGATCGGCGCGGCCAGCGTCGCCGTCCAGGCGGAGCCCGTGACGGTCGCGGCGAGCGTCTTGGTGTTTGCGCCGGTGAGCACGACCTCAACCTTCGCCACGCCAGAGCTGTCGTTGACCGTGCCAGTGAACGCGAGCGTCGTCGCGTTGGTGTGCAGGTTGTTCGCAGGCGCTGTGATGGTCAGCGCATCGACGACGGTGTCTTTGCGGAACGTGTCGAACGCCGATGCGGAGCGGCCGGCAACGTCTGTCGCCGTCACCTCGAAGACGTAGTCCCCGTCGGCGATGTCGCCTTCTGCGAGCGAGCGCTGCAGCGTGCACGTTGTGCCACTGCGCGAACCCGCACCTGAGAGCTTGACGTCGGCGCCTTGCTTCACCGCGAACGCGCAAGTCGCAAGGTCGTAGCCGCTGACAACGGTGGCTGCGAGGTCGACGGGGAAGATGCGTCGACCCAGCGGACATGGGTTGTTTGCGGTGCCACCACATTTGGCAAAGACTTCGTCCGGGGTGGCGAGGGACGGCAACGTCAACGTGACGCTCGGTGCTGCACGCGTGAACGTTCGCGTGGCGCCCACAGACCGCCCGGCGACGTCAGTGGCAACGGCTGCGACCACGATGTTCGGCTTGTTCACGGCGTCGACGAAGCTCGTCGGGATCGTAGCGCCGAGCTGAGCGCCCGAGCGCTGCGCGGTTGGCAGAGCTGCGATCGGGCCGTCGAAGGCGAGGCTTGCGAGGTCGTAGCCGCTCGTCGCTGTCAGACTGACAACGAGATCACCCGACACTGCGCTGGCATCGGCGGGGACTGCCGCATCGAAGGCGAGGGTGGGCGCGGGACGCGTAAATGTTCGCGTCGCCGATGCAGTCCGTCCGACGAGGTCCGTCGCCGCGGCCGAGACCACGATGTTGGGTTTGTTCACAGCGTCGACGAAGCTTGTCGGGATTGTGACCCCGAGCTGAGCACCCGAGCGCTGCGCGGTCGGCAGAGCTGCGACCGGCGCACCGAATGCGAGACTCGCAAGGTCGTAGCCACTCGAGGCGCTGAGGCTGACAACCAACTCGCCCGAGACAGAACTTCCCTCAGCTGGCACGGCAGCATCGAAGGCAAGAGCCGGCGCAGGGCGCGTGAACCGCAGCGCGCCCGGCACAACGGTGCCAGCGATGTCGACGGCTTGAACGCGAATGACGATGTCTGGCTTGTTCGCATCGTCCACGAAGGACGTCGGGATCGTGACGCGAAGCGTGTTGAGCAGGTTCGACGGGAACTCTGGTTCGTCGACGACGCCTCCAAGAAACGCGAACGACGCGAGATCGAAGCCGCTCGCGGTGCTGGCTGAAACCACAACGGCGCCCGTCACCGACGCGTTGGCAGGCGGAGAAGGCGAGCCGAACGTCACGGTCGGGTCGGGTCGGGTGAAGCACCACAGCTCGCGCGTCCCGTTGTCGACCTCGTCGGCGGCCTCTGCGCAGAGACAGACCTGCTTGTCGTTCGAGGGGAGGTCGAGCGGAGGATCGCCGAGCGTGATGCCGCAGGCGGCGGCGGCGTCGTCGACGTTGGGAGGGCGGTCCGTCGTGATCTGCACCTGCATGTCAGCGATGGAGCTGCCGAGCACGTCGATGAGGTCGAGCGGCTCGAGCAGCTGAAAGCGGGCGAGGCGCGACTGCGTGTCGGTCGCGGTTCCGACGACGGTGACAAGGCCAGCGAGGGAGTCGCCGAAGCCGGCGGTGTTGTGCGGTTGGAGAAACAGGAAGTCGATGCCGGGCGGGGTCTTATCGAACGGCAGCGGCGGCTCTTCGGCGGGGAAGAGGTTCGCGTCGCCGTTGAGGGCGACGTCGTCGAGCAGCTTGCCGGCCTGCGAGAGCGAGTCGCCGTCGATGCCGCCTGCGTTGCGCGGCTGCGTGACGAGAGGCAGCGCAAGGTTCTCGGCGAAGTTGAAGATGCCGTTCGCGAGGTCGCGGCGCAGGATGTAGCTGTCCGCCTGCTCTTCGGCGCCCGGATCGAGGTCGAGGCGCAGGCCATCCTGTTGGCCGTCGAAGACGCCGTCGTCGAGGTCAGCGAGCAAGACGTCGAGGAGGTCGAGCGACGTGAGCGCGCCGACTTGCGCGTTCGTCCGCACGCACAGCTCGGCCGCTTCGCGGGAGAGGCCGGCCTGCGTCAACGCGAGCAACGCCGTATCCGACGACTCTGAGTCCGGCGTGCCGTCGGAGAGGTTGGCGCCGCTGGTGGTGAGGATCGGGAGAGCCTGGCCAGGTCGGCGCAGGTGCTTCTCGAACAGGCTCCGGTTGAAGGTGATGGCGGCGGCCATGCTCGCGCTGTCGTCGCGACGAACGATGGTTCGACGCGCGGCCAACGTCGTCCACAGGTTGATGTTGAGGCGGGTGTCGACGCCCGCGTTGGTGCGCTCGAAGACGGCGCTGAGCTCTTGGCCAGCGTTGGCAGACAGCTCGAAGCCGCTGGCGGGGTCGACGAAGGAGCCGCCGGTCGCAACGACGATCAACGGTCCCGTGTAGCTGCTCGTGTTCTCCATCTGGAACAGGCCGTCCTCGAGAACGGAGTCGTCGCGGCCGAGCTCGGCGCCGCGGGTGCCGTTGTCGTTCAACTGAAACGCGCGCACGGCGGCGCCGATGAGGGAGGCGCCGACGTCGACGCGGCCGGAGATGGAGCCGACGTCGAG
>JANNAY010000948.1:0-1793 GCA_031384945.1 Deltaproteobacteria bacterium | reverse complement strand
TTCCGCGCTCGGCTCAACGCGCACGGGCTGAAACTCATCCTCGACTTCGTGCCCAACCACACGGGGCTCGATCACTCGTGGGCGATCCAGAAGCCGCACCTCTATGTCGGGTCGCCGACGCCGATCCCCGAGTCGGTGAAGATCCGCGGCGCGCACGGCGACCGCTACATCGCCCACGGCAAAGACCCGTGGTTCGCCGGTTGGACGGACACGCTGCAGATCGACTACCGACGTCGAGAAACGCGGCAGGCCATGATCGAACAGATCGAAAAGATCGCCAGCCGCTGCGATGGCGTTCGCTGCGACATGGCCATGCTCATGCTGAACGAGGTCTTCGAAAAAACGTGGAAGCACGTGCCCGCCATGAACGCACAAGGCCAGCCCATCGAGCCCTGCGCCGACGAGTTCTGGTGGAGCGCGATTGGCACCATCAAACAAAAGTTTCCCGGATTTACCTTCTTGGCCGAAGCCTATTGGGACCTTGAAGATCGCCTGTGTGATCTTGGATTCGATTACGCCTACGACAAGAAGCTCTATGATCTGGTGATCCACGGCGATTGGGGCGTCACCGGCCACCTGCGCGGGCTGGGCGACAAGAACCACCGCCGGGCGCACTTTCTCGAGAACCACGACGAGCCCCGCGCCAACAACACGATCCCCATCGAGCGCCACCGCGCCGCTGCGCTGTTAACGCTTGCCTTGCCCGGTATGCGCTTTCTTCATGATGGACAATTAGAGGGCAGAAAGCGCTTCGCCAGAATCCAGTTGAACCGTACGGCCGTCGAAGAAAAAAACAACGACGTCGAAGCCATCTACGCCGGCCTCTTCGAAGCCCTCGAAGCCAGCGCCGTCGGCCGCGGCGAATGCCACGTCCTCGAGACCTACGGTTGGGAGAACAACAACACGCACAACGCGCTGACGGCGATCCAGTGGCAGCGGTTCGGTGACGTCAAAGCCTTCGACGTCGTCATCGTCAGCCACAGTGCGCAGCGCGTGCAGGGCCACGTGAAGATCAGCGCGCAGGGCGTGAAGAACGGCACGTGGAAGCTGCACGACCGCCTGTCGACCGAGTCGTATGAGCGCGAGGGTGATGAGCTCGCCAACCAGGGCCTCTACGTCGACGTCGCGCCCCACGCGGCGCAGGTCTTCTCGTTCACGCGAGAGAAATGAGCGAGTCGACAGGCGTTCCTCCGCGACGGGTCGGCTCTGCCGAGCGCTTCGCCGAGCGGGCGATGGCCATCGTCGACGACGCGCTGCAGACGACGGCGCTGCAGAACGAACGCGGGCTGGCCAAGGCCCGCATCGTCATCTGCGGCATGTTTCTGCTGCGCCAGCTCGGCCTCTACGCCGCCGAGATCTTCGGCGGCAACGCCAAAGACGGCATCATCGCCACGGCCCTCGTCGTCGCCATCGTCGTCTCCGCCTTCTATCTGACGCGGCCGTCTGCTTCTTCGTCGTCCGCTGCGGCGTCGTCGTCGTTGAAGAAGTGGCAGGTCTCGTTCGCCGTCCTCGACGTCACCCTCTTCATCTGCTCGACCTTTCCCGTCGTGCTGTGGCCTGAGAAAGACTACGCCGGCATCTTGCTGACGCCGTTCGCGGGTGTCGGCACCCTCGTCAACATCAGCGCAGGTCTGCGGTTGCACCGGGGCTACGCGTTGGCGACGACGACGGCGGTCATGGTGGCCTTCGCCGCCCTCTGCGCCCTCGACGTCTTCGTCTGGGGCGACCGCGTCCACTGGGACGCCGGCGAGGTCTTCTTCTACGCCATCGAGATCGGCGGCGCCGGCGTCGTC
>JANNAY010000945.1:0-3279 GCA_031384945.1 Deltaproteobacteria bacterium | reverse complement strand
GCAGTCGATTGAGGGGCCGGCGACGGTCGGCAGCGCGCAGGTCGCCGAGCAGACGACGTCCGGCGGCTGATTTTTCGACGGCGAATTCCTACGCTTTGCCCTCTTGCGGCGTCGGGCACGACGCACCACAAGATTCTTGTTCCACGCGTCCCCGGCTTTCGGGGTCCGCGTCTCAAGCTCCAGGCCGCATGGCCTGGCAGCGTCAGAAGGTTGGTTCGTTACATGGGTAAGCTGCGCGTTCACGAGCTGGCAAAGAAGCTCGGGCTGGAGAACAAAGAGCTCCTCGAAAAGCTCAACAAGGTCGGCCTCGACATCAAGTCGCACTCGTCGACGATCGATGAGGACCAGGCCATGAAGGCCTTGAACGCTGGGCAGCCGCCGAAGGCCGTCGCGCCGGCGCGTGTCAGCACCGTCCGCCGTGCCGCAGCCCCCGAACCGATCGTCGAAGCGCCGCCGCCACCGCCGCCCGCCCCGGTTCGCTCCGTCGTCACCCGCGCCCCTGTCGCGCCGGTGGCCCCGGTCGCCGAGCAGCGGCCCGCCGACGTCATCGCTCACGCCGAGCCGCCGCGCGCCGCTGAGCCCGCAGCGCCGACGATGACGACAGCGCCGACGACGACGACGACGGCTGAGCCGGCGCAGGCCCACGTCGACGCCCCCGTCGCCGCAGCCGCCCCCGTCGCCGTCGCTGTCCCCGTCGCCACGCCGATGCCTGCGGCCCCGACGCCGTCGGGCCCGGCGCCGACCGCGACGATGTCGAACGGCGAACCGCCCGCCCAGAACATCACGCGCGTCATCGACGCCGACACCATCCGCGCCCGCCTCGCTGGCGAAGGCCGCGTGCTCGGACCGTCCGGTCCCCGTCGCGCTGGTCCTGGCGGCATGGGCCCCGGTGGTCGTGGTCCGATCCGCGATGTGCGCGTGATCAACGATCGCTTCGGCGGTCCCCGTCTCGTCGACGTCACCGGCGGCGCGCCCGGCACTCCAGGTGCTCCTGGTGTTCCCGGCCAGCGCACCGACGGTCCTGGTGGCGGCGATCGCAACAGCCGTGATCGCGCCCGCCAGGGCGGCCGCGACATCTGGTTCAACCCCGGCGAGAAAAAGCGCACGGGCAAGAAGGGCAAGCAGACCGAGGTCACCCAGGCGGCGCAGCACAAGCGCGTCGTCGAGATGAACGGGCTGATCACCGTCGCTGAGCTCGCGCAGCAGATGGCCATCAAGTCCGGCCAGGTGATTCAGAAGCTGTTCAGCAACGGCATGATGGTCACGGCCAACGCGACCATCGACTTCGACACCGCTTCGCTCATCGCCACCGAGTTCGGCTACGAAGTGAAGAACGTCGCCTTCAACGAAGAGAACCTTCTCGTCACCGACCCCAAGGCCAAAAAAGAAGATGTGCCCGGCGACCCCCGCCCGCCCGTCGTCACGATCATGGGTCACGTCGACCACGGCAAGACCAGCTTGCTCGACAAGATCAGAAACGCCGACGTCGCGGCTGGCGAAGCCGGCGGAATCACGCAGCACATCGGCGCCTACCAGGTCGAGACCGAGAAGGGCCGCATCACCTTTCTCGACACCCCCGGCCACGCGGCGTTCACCGCCATGCGCGCCCGCGGCGCGCAGGTCACCGACATCGTCATCCTCGTCGTCGCCGCCGACGACGGCGTCATGCCGCAGTCGATCGAGGCCCTGAAGCACGCGCAGGCGGCCAAGGTCCCGATCATCGTCGCCTTGAACAAGGCCGATAAGCCCGACGCCAAGCCCGAGCGCGTCATGCAGCAGCTCACCGAGCACGGCCTCGTGTCCGAAGAGTGGGGCGGCGACACGCTCATGCTGCCGGTCTCGGCCCGCACGGGCATGGGCATCGACAAGCTGCTCGAGAGCATCTTGCTGATCGCCGAAGTCGGCGAATTCAAAGCCGTCAGCGACAAACGCGCCGAAGGCACCGTCGTCGAAGCCGAGCTCGACAAAGGCCGCGGACCCGTCGCGACCATCCTCGTGCAGCAGGGCACGCTCAAGATCGGCGACTACATCGTCGCCGGCGAGCACAGCGGCAAAGTGCGCGCGATGGTCGACGACCGCGGTCAGAGCCTCAAAGAGGCCGGCCCGTCAACGCCGGTGCAGGTGCTGGGTCTCGCGGGCGTCCCCGACGCTGGCGACAAGCTCAACGCGGTCGCCGACGAAAAAGCCGCCCGCACGGTTGCCGAGCACCGCCAGCAAAAGGCGCGTGAAGAGCAGCTGCGCCGCCAGAACCAGAACTCGATGTCGAACCTGTTGGAGTGGAGCGCGAAGACCGCGAACCAAGAGCAGCAGCTCGAGCTCAAGGTCGTCGTCAAAGCCGACGTCGGTGGCAGCGTCGAGGCCGTGCACCAGGCGCTCGAGAAGCTGTCGACCCGCAAGGTGCGCGTCACCGTCATCCTTTCGGGTGTCGGCACGATCACCGAAGCCGACGTGCACTACGCGCAGTCGGCAAAGGCGATGATCGTCGGCTTCAACGCCAAGCCCGACGCCCGCGCCGCCGCGCTGTCGAACCACGAGAAGGTCGAAGTTCGCAGCTTCGGCATCATCTATGAGCTGCTCGACGACGTGAAAAAGGTGATGAGCCAGATGCTCGCGCCCAACGTCGAAGAGAAATACCTGGGCAAGGCCGAAGTTCGTCAGGTCTTCTCGGTACCGAAGCTCGGCACCATCGCGGGCTCTTCCGTCCTCGACGGCAAGATCGTTCGCAGCGAACGCGCCCGCATCAAGCGCGGTGTGCAGGTCCTTCACGAGGGCACGTTCACGTCGCTGCGCCGCTTCAAAGACGACGCCAAAGAGGTCACCGCTGGCTTCGAATGCGGCATCGGCTTTGTGTCGTTCAATGAGTTCCAGATTGGCGACATCATCGAGTGCTTCGAGCTCGTCGAAGTCGCTGCCGACCTCGGCGACGCCATCGACCCCACCGCCGCCGCCATGACGTCTGGGGGCGCGCCCAAGCCGGCCGCCGCTGGGGCGCAGGCGTGAAGCGCTGGCTCTTCTCCCTCGTCGTCGGTGTCGCTGCCTGCAGCGACCCGCCGGCGAAGGAAGATCCGCCGACCGAAGTCGGCGACGCTTGCAACGGTGACGACCTCTGCGACAAGGGCCAGGCGTGCCTGACCCTCAACGACGACGAGGACGGCACTTGCCAGGCCCTGCCCGACGGCTGCGTCGACTGCGGCGACTGCGAGACCGGCGACCTTTGCCCGGATGGATCGATCGGCAACAGCTGCTTCTCGATCTTCTCGCGCGCGCTCGTGAGCTGCC
>JANNAY010000903.1:0-2884 GCA_031384945.1 Deltaproteobacteria bacterium | reverse complement strand
CCGGATCTATCGCGTCGGTGGTGCCGTCGGCGTCGGCGTCGGCGGTGCAGGCGGCCGAGGCCGGGTTCGGGATGCACGGGTTCGCGTCGGCGCTGTCGAAGGGGTTCACGACGCCGTCGTTGTCGGCGTCGTTGGTGCAGGCGAGGGACTCGCTGTTGGGCACGCAAGCGTCGACGTCGTTGGTGTCGACGGCGTTGACGACGCCGTCACCGTCGTCGTCGTCGGTGCACAGCGGATCTTGGTCGTCGGGCACGCAGGGGTCTTCGTTGTTCGCATCAGCAGGCGGCAAGACGAGGTCGCCGTCGGCGTCGCAGTTGAGCGCCGTGGTGTTGGGAATGCAGGGGTTGTTGTCGACCGGGTCGAAGACGTTGGTGACGCCGTCGGCATCGCTGTCGGCGCTGCAGGCAGGCGAGGCCGGGTTCGGCGAGCACGGGTCGGCGTCAGCGGGATCAAACGGGTTGATCACGCCGTCGCTGTCGGCGTCGGCGGTGCAGGCGAGGGACTCGCTGTTGGGCACGCAAGCGTTGACGTCGTCGGCGTCGGCGGCGTTGATGACGCCGTCTCTGTCGTCGTCGCTGGTGCACAGCGGGTCTTGGGTGTCGGGCACGCAGGGGTTGAGGTTGTCGCTGTCGGTGGGCGGCAAGACGAGGTCGCCGTCGGCGTCGCAGTTGGTGGCGTCGCTGTTCGGAATGCAGGGGTTGTTGTCGACCGGGTCGAACGCGTCGGTGACGCCGTCGGCGTCAGAGTCGCGCGAGCAGGCGGGCGAGGCGGGGTTCGGGTTGCACGGGTCGGCGTCTTGCGGATTGAAGGGGTTGATGACGCCGTCGACGTCGGCGTCAGCGGTGCAACTGAGCGCTTCGCTGCTGGGCACGCAGGCGTCGCTGTCGTTGGTGTCGGCGGCGTTTCTCACGCCGTCTCTGTCATCGTCGTCGGTGCACAGCGGGTGCTGGTTCGACGGCACGCACGGGTTCTCGTTCTGCGCGTCGGTGGGCGGAAACACGCCGTCGGCGTCGGCGTCGCAATTGAGCGCCGTCGTGTTCGGCACGCAGGCGTTGTTGTCGACCGGGTCAAAGGCGTCGGTGACCCCGTCGTTGTCGCTGTCGCGCGAGCAGGCGGGCGAGCCGGGGTTCGGGGCGCACGGGTCGGCGTCTTGCGGATCGAACGGGTTGATGACGCCGTCGTTGTCGGCGTCGGCGGCGCAGGTGAGGGCTTCGCTGTTGGGCACGCAGGCGTCGTTGTCGGCGCCGTCGAGGGGGTCTTTGACGCCGTCGCCGTCGGTGTCGCGGCCGCAGGTGGCGGCGTTGGTCGAGGGCACGCACGGGTCTTGTCCATCGGCGTCGTTGGCGTTGGTGAGGCCGTCTTTGTCGAAGTCGCAGACCGCGGCGATGATGTTGGGCACGCAGGGTTCGCTGTCGTTGGCGTCGTCGCGGGCGCCCACGCCGTCGGCGTCAGCGTCGGCTTCTTCGGCGACAAAGGCGCCAGCGACGTCGAAAGACTCGGCGCCGCCGTCGTAGACGAGGGTGATGGCGCGCGGACCTTGCGACGGTGCGGGGCAGCGCGTGTCGCGGTTGGCGTCGCGGCGCACGACGAGGGCGTCATCGTCGGCGAGGGTGATGCGGTAGCCGTCGCCGCCGGCGCAAAAGGTGTGCAAGCGGCTGCCGTTGAGGTTGGCGCCGACGACCTCGATCTCGTCGCTGCGTTCGTCGGCGACGTCGATGGTCGGAAACACGACGTTGACGACGGCGCTGAGCGTGCGCGTGCCATCAGAGAGCGAGAGGGGCGTGAGGCCCGACGTCGTCAGGCGCTGCGTGACGCGTCCGATGATCAAGCCATCGCTGCGCGCCAGCAGCGGCAGCGTCTGCAAATTCGGACCGGCGCCGAGAAAGAACTGCAAGTTGGTGTCGAAGGCCGAGAAGAACTCGCCGACGAGCTGCACGTCGTTGTTCGGCAAGAAAGAGAGATCGCGCGGCAGCACCTGATCGATGCGGGCGACGTCGACGATGACGTAGAGGTAGCTGCCGACGGTGCTTTGTCCGTCACCGTTCTCGAGCACGATGGGCTGCGTGCCAGGCGACAGCGCCGCGGGCGCCACGAACTGCACGCGGTCGAAGCCGGCGGCGGCGCCGGGCTCGACGGGCAACAAGAAGGTGGTGCCGGCGAGCACGACCTTGACGCCATCGGGGTCGAAGTCGCGGCCGGCGATGGTGATCAGGTTCTGTCCCTGCACGGGGCCGGTGGCGGGGTCGACGAAGACGATGCTCGGTCCCACGCCCTGCGGCTCGAACACGTCGATGGGCGTCGACGTCACCGATTGGTGATCGGGGTTCTCGAGCTTGAGCGTGACCGCGCCGGCCGGCAGCGGCGGCGTCGTCACCAGCACCGATGTCGACGACGTGCGCACCGTCGACAGCGGCGGGATCACCTGGGTGTCGTGCAAGAACGACGCGACAACGCCGTTGCGCAGCGACTGACCGGTGACGATCACCAGCGTGCCGCCCGTCGTCGGCACGCGCGCCGGCAAGAGGCCGTCGATGCGCGGCGCCGGAAAGAAGTAGCGAAAAGCGCCCGGCAGGTTGGCGCTTTGTCCGTCGGGGTTGACGACGGTGACGCCGACGTCGCCGGCGAATTCAACGGCGGGCACGACGACGCTGATGTTGTCGCCGAGGGCCGTGACGACGCTCGCTTCGTTGGTGCCGAACAACACGCGCGATCCGGTGACGAAGCCGCCGCCGAGGATCGAGATGGTGTCGCCGCCGTCGGCAGCGCCGGTGGCCGGCGTCAACGACGTGATCGACGGCGTCGGGCCCTCGGGCTCGGCGAAGCGAAAGGCGACGCCGTTCGACTTCGCGCCAAAGACGCCGACGTCGATCTGGTTCTGCACCGT
>JANNAY010000864.1:0-7172 GCA_031384945.1 Deltaproteobacteria bacterium | reverse complement strand
CAGCAATCGCTCGCGGGCCTCTTCGTTTCAGTCTCTTGTGAAGTCGCGTGAGACGACGACGACTATTTGATCTTGTCGACGTTGTCGCTCATGCGGGCGATGGCCGTCCACGCGGTCTCGGCGTCGCGCTTGATGTCGCCCAGCAGCTCAGGATCGACGGCGACGCCGCCGCCGGTGGTGCGGGCCTTCATGCGCTCAATCTCGACCTGCAGGCGACCGACGAGCTTGTGGGCCTGCTCGGCCATCAGTGAGTCGTTCTTGAGGCGCTCGTTCTCGGCGGTGAGCAGGGCGCACTTGCGGCGCAGCTCGTCGAGCTCGCGGTCGCGGCCGGTCAGCTCGTCAGAGGCAGCCCGCATCGCCTGCGTCGGCGAGACGTCGGCGTCGGGGTCGCCGCTGGCGTGCTTCACCTGCTGGTCGAGCACGGTGCGGCGCAGCTCGGCGTTGGCGAGGCCCGAGAGGCTCTCGAACTTGACGGCGAGGCCGGCGCGCTTGCTGGTGTCGTCGACGACGACGCCGGTGAGGGGCAGCTCGTCGTGGCCGGGGCGCAACAGCGACATCTCGACAAAGGCGCCGACGGGGATGACCTTCTGCGTGCGGGCAAACAGGCCGCCGACACTGCTGTCTTCGACCTTGGCGACGAGCATGCCGTCGCCGACGCGCACCTTGAGCAACAGCTCTTCAGCGCGGGTGCGCTTGTGCCGGCGGTGCGTCTGCTGCGGCTTGGTGTCTGCCTGGGTCACCTGCGGCACCGGCGACGTCGTCGCCATCGTCTTCGTCGCGGGCGCGTCGACGCGGACCAGCGCCGTCGACGACGCCTCGGTCGCCTTCTTGATGGTGTCTTCTTCGCGCTTGGGGACCATCATGTATTGCATCGTGTCCTCGTTCTGACCGTTCGTCCCTGGCCGCTGCTCGCCGACATCTCGCCCCCTGACGCAGGGCGTTAACGTCTGTCGTTGGATGTCCCACCATAACCGGCGGCGCAAGCGCTCTGCTTCCTCAGCTGCGGCTGTCTCGAGTTGAAGTCCGCAGTAGGTTTCACACATGCCAGAGCTGCCGGATGTCGTCGTCGTCGTCGAGAGATTGGCGGGGCTGCTCGCCGGTCACCGGCTCGAGGGAGTTCGACTCGCGTCACCCTTCCTCCTCCGCAGTGTCACACCACCCGTGTCGTCGGTCACAGGCAAGCGCACGGTCGATTGTCGTCGTCTGGGCAAGCGCATCGTCATCGAGCTCGAGGGACAGCTCTTTCTCGTCATCCACCTGATGATCGCCGGCCGGCTGCAGTGGCATGGCGAGAAGAGCGCCAAGATCAACGCGAAGATCGGCGTGGCCGCCTTCGACTTCGACCACGGCACGCTGACGATGACCGAGGCGTCGCCGAAGAAGCGGGCGTCGTTGACGCTGGTGCAAGGCGAAGACGACCTCGTCGAACACGACCCCGGCGGCCTCGACGTCTTCGCCCTCGACGCTGCCGGCTTCGCGCGCTTGCTGCGCCTCGAGCGCCACACCATCAAACGAACGCTCACCGATCCGCGCACGTTCTCCGGCATCGGCAACGCGTACTCCGACGAGATTCTGCATGACGCCATGCTGTCGCCGGTGCTGATGACGACGAGCATGAGCGACGAGCAGGCGGCGACGTTGTTGGCGTCGACGCAGAAGGTGCTCTTGCGCTTCACCGAGCTGCTGCGCGCCGACACGTCGACGCCGCTCGGTCCTGAAAAGATGACGGCGTTTCGCCCTGAGATGGCCGTGCACGGCAAGGCGGGCCAGCCCTGTCCGCGCTGCAGCTCGCCGGTGCAACGCATCGCTTACGCCGACAACGAGACCAACTACTGCGCGACCTGCCAGACCGGCGGCAAGCTGCTCGCCGATCGCGCGCTGTCGCGTCTGCTCAAAGAAGACTTTCCCCGCACCCTCGATGACCTCGAGGCGCTGAAGAAAGAGCACCGCGAAAAGGCGGTGTCGACGGCGGTGCCCAAGGTGACGGCCGAGACGGCGGCGATGAAGCCGAACTCGCTGGCCGAGCAGATCGCGGCGGCGCGGGCGAAGAAGCAGGCGCCGACGACCCCGGCGACGAAGAAGAAAAAGGCGGCGGCGAAAGAGAAGTAGCCGCCGCGTTCGCCAATTCAGGCGTGCAAGCCAAACAAGCGCGCGGCGTTCTCGCCGGTGATGCGGATGAACTCGGCCACGTCGATGCCACGCACGCCAGCGACGAACGCGGCGGTGTGCGCCACAAACGCCGGCTCGTTGCGCTTGCCGCGCATCGGCACCGGAGCCATGTACGGCGCGTCGGTCTCGACGACGACGCGGTCGCTCGGCAAGAGCCTGGCGACGTCGGTGAGCTGTCCGTTGTTCTTGAAGGTCACCACGCCGGGCAGCGAGACCGTGAAACCCAGGTCGAGGCCGCGGCGGGCTTCGTCGACGCTGCCGGTGAAGCAGTGAAAGACGCCGCCGACGTCGCGGGCGCCCTCTTGCTCGAGGATGTCGAGGCTCTCGAGAAACGCCGGCGCGTCGCGCTCGCCGTTTCTAATGTGCAGCACCAGCGGCTTCTTCGCCTGCCGCGCGATGGCGATTTGGCGGGCAAAAACCTGACGCTGAACGTCGCGCGGACTGTGATCATAGTGATAGTCGAGACCGCACTCGCCGATGCCCACCGTCTTCGGATGCTGGGCCAATTGCAGCAGCTCGCCTTCCCACGTTTTGTCATCGAGCAGATCGCGCAACGGCGTGACCGATGGAGAGTACAGCTTCGCCTCGTGCGGGTGCACGCCGACGGTGGCCCAGATGTCGCTGTGCGTGCGGGCGAGATCGACCGAGCGGCGCGACGACGGCAGGTCGCAGCCGACGTTGACCATGGCTTTGACGCCGACGCCGCGGGCGCGGGCGATGACGTCGCCGCGGTCGTCGTCGAAGCGGTCGCCGTCAAGGTGGCAGTGGGTGTCGACGAGCATGGGCTGAGATGCCATCCGCGAACGCCATGGCCAAGGGTGGAACGCCGGACGAATTCCTCGAGCTCCTCGAAGAAGGGGCGCTGCCGCCCGTGGTCGGCTTCGGCGGCGCCGAACGCGTCTTCGTCGACGACGCCCTGATCACGTTGCGCCAGCGCGTGCTGTCGGGCGGCCTCGCCGACTTCAACCACGACCGCACCTCGCTGAAAGACAAGCGCGCCCTCGAGGTGATCTCGCTGTGCAAGACGCTGCCGGTCATGGCCAAGCAGCGGCTCGTCGAAGTCAGAGACGCCGACGCCGCCAACGAAGCCGACGTCGAGGTCATCGCCGGCTACCTCGAGAACCCCAACCCCGAGACCGTGCTGGCGCTCGTGTTCGGCGACATCGACCTGCGCGACAAGCTGCCGAAGCTGCTCGACAAGGCGAAGTCGGCGGTGCTGTGCCGCTTCGACCATCCGAAAGAGCGCGAGATGCCCGCGCTGGTCGCCCGCCGCGCCAAGAAGCTGAAGATCAAGCTCGCCCCCGGCGCCAGCGACGCCCTCGCCGTCACCGTCGGCACCGACCTCACGCTGCTCGAGCGCGCCCTCGAAAAATTGCAGATCGCCGTCGACCCCGCCCACGGCGACATCACCGCCGACGACGTCAGCGTGCACGTCGCCGACACCCACCTCGAAGACGCCTTCGCCTTCGTCAGAGCCGTCGCGGTCGGCAACCGCGAGGCCGCCGTGCGCGGCGCTGCGGCCCTGCAGGCGGCCCGCGAAGAGCCGCTGCGCTTGCTCGGTCTGCTCGCCTGGCAGCTGCGCCAAATCGCTCTGGCGCGGGCCCTGCTCGACGACGGCAAAGACGCCGCCCGCGAGCTCAACTTGTTTGGCGATCGCGCTGGACCGGTGTTGCAGGCCGCCCGGCGCTACGAGCCCGCGCGCCACGCGCAGCGCATCGTGTTGTTGGCCGACGCCGACCTCGCGCTGAAGTCCTCGCGCCAGGCCCCGTGGCTGTTGATGACGCGCCTGGTGGTCGAGCTGACGACGCCGCCGCCGACGACAAAGGCGCCGACGACGCAGAAGGCACCGGCGCGCCGCTGACCCGTTCGGCTCCGCGCGGATCGCGGGCGAATTGCGCTGAGAGATTGAGAGTTTGGCTCGATGTTTGTGTGCGCGCGCGGCGGGTGTGAGCCTTCGCCCATGCCTCCCGGAGAACCCGGCGCGTTTCGCGCCCTTGCCGACGTCGACGCCGCCACCCACGCCCGCGAAGACCGGCGGCGCGCCCGCGTGGCCTTCGCCGTCGCCTGGGTCGTCGCCAGCGCCTGCGCTGTCGTCGCTGACGAGGCCGGCAAATGGCACCACGTCTACGACCTCGGCGTCGACGTTGGCTTCAGAGGCGGAAACGTCGTCGTCGACGCCGGCAGCGCTGCCGCCGCCGCCGGCCTGGTGTCGGGTCGCCGTCTGCTCTTTGCTGGCGGCGAGCCGGCGCACCGCCTCACGCAACCCGAGGCGTCGTTCCTGGCGCCGACGCCCGACGTCATCGTCGGCTTCGACAACAGGCTCTACCTGCGCGCCGCGCTGCCAGCGACGACGGTGGCGACGTCGCCGCCCGACGACGACCGCGACGCCGCCGTCTGCAGCGCCGTCGTCGTCGTCGCCAGCGGCGAACCGCGCGTCGCGCGCGACCTGCGGCCGCCGGGCACGTACGGCGCGCCGGCCCTGCTGGCCGCGTTCTTGTTGGCCTGCGTCGTCGCGGCCGTCGCGCGGCGCGTGCGCCCGACGGCGTCGCCTGCGACGTCGCTCGAGCGCAGCGTCGTCTGGCCCGCAGCGGCATCGGCGATCGTGTTGCCGATGTGGGCCCACCAGCTGGCGTTTCAGTGGGCCGTGGTCAGCGACGTCGCCGAGTTCTACCCAACCGTCGCCGTCGTCACGACCGGCGTGGCGCATGTGGCGCTCGTCGTGTTGATCGTTGGCGCCGCGCGCCGGTGGTGCGGTTGCGACTTCACCACGCGCCCGCAGGTCATCGTTCTCGTCGTCGCCGCCATCGTGCCCGGCGTCGCGCTCGTGGTGCCCACCGTGCTGGTGCTGCTGCTGTCGTGGGGCATCCACCACGGTCTGCGTCGCTGGGCCCGCCGCGTCGTCGACGAACCCGCCTGATCAAACCGCGGGCGCGGCCGACGTCGCCGGCGGCGTCGGCACCGGCGCGTGGTTGCCGTTGTTGTCGCGCAGCCCCTCGCGGTCGAGGTGCAACCGCCGCGGCATGCGCTCAGCGAGGCGCGGGTTGTGCGTGACGACGATGGCGGTGATGCCGCGCTCTTTGTTGAGCCTCTCGATGATCTCGTGGATGCCGTTGCCGGTGCTCTCGTCGAGGTTGCCGGTGGGCTCGTCGGCGAGCAGGATCTTCGGCTCGTTCACCAGCGCGCGGGCGAGGGCCACGCGCTGCTGCTCACCACCCGACAGCTCACCCGGACGGTGCTGAAAGCGTTGACCGAGACCGACCTCGGCGAGCAGCTCTTTGGCGCGCTTCTCGACGACGTTGAAGGCCCGACGCGCCACGCGGCCCGGCATCATCACGTTCTCGAGGGCGGTGAACTCGGGCAGCAGGTGGTGAAACTGAAAGACAAAGCCGATGCGCTCGTTGCGAAAGCGCGCGATGGCGGCGGGCGACGTCTTCCACACGTCGATGCCGTCCATGACAACGTCGCCGCTGGTGGGGGTGTCGAGGGTGCCCAGCACATGCAACAGCGTCGATTTGCCGGCGCCCGAAGGTCCAGTCAAAGAGACCAATTCTCCAGGCTGAATGGTGACACTCACGCCCTTCAAAACGGCAATTTCGTGGCCGGCCAGCCAGTAGTTCTTGGTCAGGTGTCGCGCTTCAATTTTCATCATCACTCGTACCGCAGACCTTCGACAGGCTTGAGGCGCGCCGCCAACAGCGCCGGATAGATGGTCGCCAGATACGACAGACCGAGCGCGGCCACACCGACGAGCACGAGCTCGAGGGGCTCGACCTCGACGGGCAGGTTGGCGATGTAATAGACGTTCGGATCGAGGCCGATGCCGAAGGTCTTGATCAAGAAGCAGATGCCCCAACCGAGGGCGATGCCCAGCAGTGTTCCGAGGCCGCCAACGGTGATGCCATAGGTCACAAATATCTTCATGATCGAGGTGTCGGTTGCCCCCATGGTCTTGAGAATCGAGATCTCTTTTGATTTCTCGATGACGAAGACGATGACGACAGCGGCGATCAAGAAGCTGGCGACGATGACGATGAAATTCAAAATAATGAACATCGCGATCTTCTCGAGCTTCAAAGCCGAGAAGAGGTTGCGATTCATCTCCATCCAGTCTTTGGTGCGGTAGGGGTAACCACCCAGAAGCTTGAGGATTTCTCGCGAGACGCCCTGCACGTTGTCGACATCTGCGAGCTTGTATTCGACGCCGGTGGCTGCACCTTTGAGGGTGAAGAAGTCTTGCGCCTCGGTGATATCGATGTAGATGAATTTCGAGTCGTACTCGTACATGCCTGAGTAGAAGACGGCGGCGACGCGAAAGGCGCGGGCCTTTGGAATCGGCCCCGTCGGGCCGAGCTCGCCAACGGGTGAGACGACGTTCATGACGTCGCCGACGAAGACCTTGAGGTTCGTCGCCATTTCGACGCCGATGACGACGCCGGGCAGGGCTTTGTCGCTGCCGGCGGCGGGCACGCTGCCGACGCCGCCGGCGGCTTTGGCGATGGCATCGTCGATGGCTTCGTCGGGCTTCTTCGTCGTCGAAGCCGACTTGTTCTGCGGAATCAGCTCGGGGTGCTTGAGGTGATCGAGGTTGCCGCGGTCGATGTTCTTGCGCAGGTCGGTGACGGTGTTGATGGTGTCGCTGTCGATGCCCTTCAAGAGCGCGCCCGTCAGGTTGGTGTCTGACGAGACCATCACCTCGTTGAGCACGAAGGGCGTCGCGCCGAGCACGCCGGTGACCTTCATCGACTTCTCGACGACCTCATTGTACTCGGTGAAGTCGGTGCCGTATTTGAGCACGAGAAGGTGCGCATTGGCGCCGAAGATCTTGCTGCGCAAATCTGCAGAAAATCCGTTCATCACGCTCATGACCACGACCATGGCCATGGCGCCGACGGCGACGGCCAACACCGAGATGATGGTGATGATGCCGACGACGTTGCCACCCTTGCCCATCAAGAAGCGGCCGCCGATGAAGCCCTCGTAGCCCCAGCCGAACTGCACTTCGC
>JANNAY010000831.1:0-3564 GCA_031384945.1 Deltaproteobacteria bacterium | reverse complement strand
TCAGTCGGACCGGGCTCTGCTGCTCCAGCCCATGGGCCTCGCGCATCGCGGCCACGCGGGCCTGGCCGGTGATGCTGGCGATCTGATCCTTGGCGAGCTTCTGGCCCACCATGCCGTCGAGGCGCTCTTGCGGCGTCTTCTTCGTCGCGAACTTCATGGCGGCGACGTCGTCAACGGTGATGCGCCGCAGCTCGGCGACGCCTTTGGCGCTGCTGCTCAGCGTGCGGTTGAACTGCGCGGCGATCAGCCCGCGCCACGCCTCGTCGGCGAGCGCGATGCCGCCGCCTTTCAGCTTCTTCTCGAGCGCGGCGTCGACACCTTTGTCGAGGGTGTAGCCGTGCTGCGCCGCGCTTCTGCGCACGAGCTCGACCTGCTGGGCCGCATCGAGGGGCTCGAGCTTCGAGGGCAGCGTCATCACCGTCGGCATCGCGCCGTTCAGCGCGGCCAGCGACGTCGGCTCGCCAGCGATGACGAGGGGCGGCACGTCGCGGGCGTTGGCGATGAAGTCTTCGATGACGCCGAAGCCGGCGCTGGCTTTGTTGATGCTGCCGGCGTCTTCGACGAACAAGACGGCGGCGCGTCCGCTGGTCTCGATCTCGGTCAGGATTTTTTCCATCTGCGCAGCGTCGTTGAACACCGACGGCGGCAGCTTCACGAAGCTCTCTGACGAGCGGTAGACGCCAGCGTCGTTGCCGAAGCTGTTTCTGACTTCGCGGGCGGCGTCTTTGACGTAGGCCTCGGTGCCCCAATCGCTCTTGCCCTGCAGGTGCACGACGACGGCGCTGGCCGGCACGCCGGCGTTCTTCAGCACGCGGGCTTGCTGCGCGAGCGCGCCGAGCTGCTTGCGCAGGTCGGCGCCCGTCGTCGTCACCACGGCAGGACGATCGAAGTCTTTCTCGACGCCGAGCAGCTTGCCCTTCTCGGGGGCGATGGCGGCGAAGCGCTTCTCGTGCGCAGCGAACGCGAGCGGCAGCTGCCGTTTGCAGCGAATCGGATCGAGCATGTAGAGCGCGAACGACTCGGCGAAGAATTCAGGCTGCGTGTGAAAGTACTGCGGCAGCCGCGTGTGCTCCTGCGCGAACGCGTCGGCCATGTCTTTGTCGAGGTGAAGCGCGTCCTTCGACGGCGCGCGGCCGGTGCGGACGTTGAGCGCGTTGTTCGGCGCGCTCGATGGCGCTCCGACGACGAGGTCGAAGGCGTGTCCCATCTCGTGAATCAACGTCGACGCGTCGATGCGCAGCACGCCATCGACGAGATACGTGCGCACCACGATCGACGGCTTCTCGCCGGGCTTGGTGATGTGCACGCCTTCAGCGAGGTCGACGAGAAATGCGCCGCTGCCGCCGCCGGTGACGGTGACGTCTTTGAGGTCGGTCTGCGCGTTGCTCAACCGGTAGCGCGTGACCTTCAACGAGTAGCCGCTGTCGGCCAGCGCCTTCAGCATGTTCTCGTCGAGGGCGCCGAGCGAGCGGGCCATGAGCGCGAGGTCGTGCTCGTCGCCGGGCGGTGAGAGTTGAATCATCTGCTGCGCGAATTTCGGCAGCGACGACAACGCCTGCTGCTGCACCGGCGTCAACGTCGGCTTCGTCGTCGTCGGCGTCGGCTTCGTCGTCGTCGCGTTCGCCGCATTCGTTGTCGTCGTCGAAGGCGGCGTGGTCGGCGGCGTGGTCGGCGGCGTCGGCGTCCGCGCAGACGGCGGCGTGATCGGCGCCGTCGTCGTCGCCCGCGTCGTCGTCGTCGTCGTCGTCGACCCGATCACGTTGCGCGTGCGCGCCGTGGAATTCGGCGTCGACGTTGACGGCTTCGTCGGTCCATCGTCGTCGCCGAGCATCACGCTGTTCGCGCGGGCCTTGATGGCCTTCAGCCGCGACTCGTCGACCGGAGCGCCGACGACGACGCAGGCCTCGCGGTAGGCCTTTTCGTCGCTGGCGTACACGGTGCCCTTGGCGGCGCCGACGTCCATCGCGTCAAGCTTGTGGTCGACGACGTGCTGGGCCCAGGTCTCGCGCGCATGCCCGATCGACTGCTCGTCAGGGGTGATGCCCTTCGCCTGACACGCCTCGCGATAGGCGGCGACCTTCGAGGTGAAGAACTGTCCCTTCATGGCGTCACCGATCAGCTCGATGATGCCGTTGCCGACGACGTGGTCGGCCCAGACCGCACGGGCCGCGGTGAGGCGGGCTTCGTCGGGCGCGCGGCCGGCGCTGGCGCAGGCATCGCGGTACTTCTTGACCTCGCTGGCGAACCACTGTCCGCTGGCCGCGTTGGCCTCGATGTCGACGAGGGCCTTGCCGCCGCCGCTGCTGCCGGAGGGGGTCGCGCCTGAAACAGAACCGACGTTGCGAATTGTCACGCGCGCCCCGCAGAAAAGCCTGCGGACAATACCTGCGACCGACCGTTTTTGGCCGTCCTGCGGGCACTTTGTCGTCGAAGCCGGGCGAAGTCCGCAGCCCGAAGCGCGGCGCCTACTGGGGCGGCAGGGGATCCGGCGCGAAGAGGGCGACCAACCGGTCGCCGAGCAGCTTCTCGACCTGCGGCGCGACCATGTCGAACACGCCGCGGGCAGGCTCGGGCAGCACGAACGCGATGCGCTGTCCGCCAGCTTTTTCGACCATCTCGACCATGGCGGCCACGCGCTCATGGGCCTTCAATGAGAAGCCCGACACCGGACCCCAACCATACAAAAAAATGCGCGGCACCGAGATGCGCCCGAGGGTGGGCAGCAATACTTTTTCGCCGTCGTTGCCTTTGACTGTGCCTGTTTCGAGCAAGCGCGAGAGGCGTCCACACAAGCGCCAATCAATCATGCCGAGGGCGCCGCCGAGGGGTCTGACGTCAAAGCCGACGCCGGCGACGACGCTGTCGACGTTGTCGAGGGCGTCGATGGCGGCGAGGCTGGCGTCGACGATGCGGCCGCCTTCGCTTTTGGCGAGGACGCGGACTTCGCCGTCGTCGGCCTTGGTCTTCTTCGCCATCGCTATTTGCGAACGGGTGCGGCGCCTTCGAGGCGGCCGAGCTCGCGGCCGACGCCGTCGAGGATGCCGTTGACGAAGGCGCCCGACTGCTCGGCGCCGTAGCGCTTGGCGATCTCGACGGCCTCGTCGATGACGACGGCGGCGTCGGTCTCGAGGTCGGTCATCAGCTCCCACGCCGCGAGGCGCAGGATGTTGCGATCGACCATCGCCATGCGCGCGATCTTCCACCGCGGCGAGTGCTTCTGCACCAGCTCGTCGAGGCCCGGCCGCTTCTCGGTCACGCCCCGCGCCATCGTCGTCGCCAACGCCTTGGCCTTTTCATCGGGCGCGTCGAAGTTCTCGAAGAAGCGGGCGACAGCGTCGTCGGCGTCGTCGGCCTTCGGGCTCGGCCAGGTGTCGAGTTGAAACACGATCTGCAACGCGCACTCGCGCGCCTGTCTGCGGACACCCATCAGGAAAGTCCCTTCAACACGTTGACCATCTCGACGACGGCCATGGCGGCTTCTGCGCCTTTGTTTCCCATCTTTGTGCCCGCGCGTTCGATGGCCTGCTCGAGGCTCTCGACGGTGAGCACGCCATTTCCGATCGG